>CAYPNZ010000017.1:0-15053 GCA_964411845.1 uncultured Anaerolineaceae bacterium | reverse complement strand
AGGCTCAATGGGCAGAGAATTGGCTACGCGCAAACGGTATCCGGTTCGACCGCCCCCTGGTGGTCATCCATCCCGGCGCGGGCGCGGCGGTGAAATTGTGGCGCACCGCAGCGTGGGCGCAGGTGATGGACACGCTGGCGACGCAGTTTTCGGCGCAAATTGTACTCAGCGGCAGTCCCGCCGAGCGGGCATTGTGCGCGGCAATTGCGGAAAAATCGGCGGCGCAGGCGGCAATCGCCGCGGGAGAAACCTCGTTGGCGCAACTTGCCGCCATCATGGCGCGGGCGGCGCTGGTCATCGGACCCGACACGGGACCCGTAAAACTCGCGGCGGCGGTCGGCGCACCGACCCTGAGCCTGTATGGTCCGGTGGACGCGGAAAAATTCGGCACGTGGGGCAATCCGCGCCGCCACCGCATGTTGCTGGCGGGGCTGGGGTGTCAGCCGTGCAACCGGCTCGATTTTCCGGCGGCTGAAACCGCGGCGCATTTCTGTGTGCGCGGGTTGTCGGCGGCGGGGGTCATCGCCGCGGCGGTAGAGATGATGGGGCGTGAATCGGAAAAATAGAACACAGATGACACAGACTAAAATGATTCTCGCCGATTTTTAACAAACCTTTTGCGTATGTCTGCCATACCGGAATTTCTCTGCGGAAATTCCCGGAATGACATATCTCGCCCATCATTGTCTAAAATGTGAACCGCACCCGATGCCGGAGAAAATACCAAACCCCGTAAAAATGTGGTATAATTTCAACTGAATATTTGATGTTTACTATGGCTCGCTATCACATTACTTTCACAGATATTGCTCTCAAAAATCTAAAACGCTACCCCAAGAGCGACCAACAGTTGATATTGTCTCAAATAGAGCAATTGGCTGACAACCCTCACCGCAAAAGCAACATAAAACGTTTGGTTAATTTTAATGTCTCATATCGAATGAGAGTGGGAAAATACCGAGTATTATTTGAAAAACACGACACGCTGAAAATTATCGACATTATAGATATTCTACATCGCTCAAAAGCGTATCGTCGGAGGTAATATGCTGGAAAATGTACAAATTATTAAAGAACATGGTAAAGCCAAATTTGCCGTGATAGATTATGCCGAATTTGAAATGATTCAATCCCTTTTATCTGACCGTGAAAAATTGGAAGATTACCTTGACTATTTGCATATCCAATCGGTAAAAAAACAATCTTCCCGCCGATTTTCGCTTGATGAAGTGAAAGCAATATTGGCAGATACGGACAGCCATTCGTGATTCGTCATTCGCCATTCGTCACTTGCCGGCGTTGCGTTCCCAAAAAACGCCGTCGGCATAGCCCTGAATGCGCGAATCTTCCTCCGCCAGCGCGAGCCGCTTTTCCGCCAGCAGGCAATATTCTTCCGCCACTTCCACCGCAATGTACCGCCGACCGAGCTTCTTCGCCACCACCGCCGTGGTTCCCACCCCCGCAAACGGGTCGAACACCATATCGCCGGGGTTGGAACCGGCGAGCACGATTTTCGCCAGCAGTTTTTCCGGCTTCTGGGTGGGATGGTCGGTGTTTTCCGGCATTGACCAAAAAGGCACGGTGATGTCCGTCCACAGGTTGGACGGATGCGTCAATCGGAAACGCCCCGATTCACCCGCCGCCCAATCTTTCGGCGCGCCGCGCTCGTCGGTATACGGGGCGATGACGCGCCGCTTCAGTTTCACCGCGTCCACATTGAAGGTATATTCATCCCCCATTGTGCCGAACCAAATATCCTCCGCCGCATTTTTCCAATTCCGTTTTGCGCCACGCCCCTTTTCCCGCTCCCATGTAATGCGATTCCGCACGATGAAATAGCGCGCCATCACCCGCTGGATTGCCGCCGATGACCGCCAATCACCGCAAATGTACACCGAGGCGGTCGGTTTGAGCAGGCGCGGCAGCCGAGATATCCAACTGTCCAACCAGTTTTCGTATGCGTCGGGCGGCATTTGGGCAAATGTCTTTCCGGCAAAATTTTTGCTCAAATTGTATGGCGGGTCGGCAAACAGCAAATCCACCGATTGCGGCGGCAGCCAATCCAGTATGGAAAAAACATCCTGCCGGATGATGCGATTTTCCACTGCTGCCAGCGTTACCGCGCCGGAAAGGGTCAGCAAACGGGGGCGAAACCGGCGGCGGTCGGCAGCGGTGAGGGTGAGGGTGCGGTTGCGCGGGGCACGTAATTTTGTCTGTGTCATCGAGAACTCCTGCCTGCTTTGGAGGGCGTTTGTCTCTATGCTATAATTGTATGATGCAAGAAAATAGAAAAGGTTTTGCAAATTATGTTTAAAAGTCTCAGTAAAATTATATCGGGAAGAACCCAAAAGCAAGAAATTAAACGGTTAATGCCGTTGGTTAAAGCCGTAAACGCGCTGGAACCTGAAATGCAGGCGATGAGCGATGATGCGCTGCGGCAGATGATTTTGGAATATAAAGAAAATATCGCCGCCGAAACCGCCGATGCCCGCGCCGAGTTGGCAGAACTGCGGGTAGAAGCCGCTTCGGCATTTGGCGATGAACGCCGCCGACTGGAAGTGGAAGTTGAACGCGCTCACCGTCAATTGCTGCAAACGGAAGATGAACTGCTGGCAGAAATTCGTCCGCGCGTGTTTGCCGCCGTCCGCGAAGCGAGCGTGCGCACCACCACCCTGCGCCATTATGATGTGCAGGTGGTCGGCGGGGCATTGCTGCATCAGGGGCGTGTGGTTGAAATGCGCACCGGCGAGGGGAAAACGCTGGTGGCAACCATGCCGCTGGTGCTCAACGCGCTGACCGGGCACGGCGCACATTTGGTTACCCCCAACGATTATCTATCAAAAGTGGGCGCACAGCAAATGGGTCCCATCTACCATTTTTTGGGGCTGACGGTAGCCGTCATTCAGAGTGCGGGCAACGGCGGGGTAGACAAAGCCTCGTTTTTGTATGACCCCGATTATCAAGCCAGCGACGACCGCTATCAGCATTTGCGCCCCATCACCCGCCGCGAAGCATACGCCGCCGACATCACTTACGGCACCAACAACGAATTCGGGTTCGATTATCTGCGTGATAATATGGTGCGCGATTTGCGGCAAAAAGTTCAGCGCGAACTCCATTACGCCATCATTGACGAGGTTGACAACATCCTCATTGACGAGGCGCGAACCCCGCTCATCATTTCCGGGCAGGCGGAAGAGAGCAGCGAACTGTACCGCAAATTCGCCCAAATGGTGAAATTCCTGAAGCCGAGCAGCAAAGAAAGCGTGGACGACAAAGACCGCGAGCCGGACGGCGATTATGTGGTGGATGAAAAAACGCGCGTGGTGCATCTCACCGAGCAGGGCATCGAAAAAATTGAAAAACAACTCGGCATCGAAAACCTGTATGCCCCCGAAAACGCGGTGATGACCCCCTATTTGGATAACGCACTGAAAGCGCACGCCCTTTTTAAACGCGATAAAGAATATGTGGTGCAAAACGGCGAAGTCATCATTGTGGACGAGTTCACCGGACGATTGATGTACGGTCGGCGGTATAGCGAAGGTTTGCACCAAGCCATCGAAGCGAAAGAGGGGCTGCGCGTGCAAAACGAAAGTTTTACATGGGCAACCATCACCTTCCAAAACTTCTTCCGTATGTATGATAAACTCGCCGGTATGACCGGAACCGCCGCCACCGAAGCGGAAGAATTCGGCAAAATTTACGATTTGGAAGTGGCAACCCTGCCCACCAACGTTGAATTTCGCGCCATGCAGGGCAGTCTCATCGAAGAAACACGCAAAGAAAACGGCGTACCCATTACCACCTACCGCAGCCCCGACGGCTCGGAATTTTATTACAAACGCATTGATTACCCCGATGTGGTGTACCCCAACCCCGAAGCGAAATTCAAAGCGGTGGTGCGAGAAATGCACGAAATGGGACGCCCGGTGCTGGTTGGCACGGTTGCCGTGGAAACCTCGGAGTATCTGTCGCGGCTGCTCAAACGACAGGGCATTGAACACAACGTGCTGAACGCCAAATACCACGAAAAAGAAGCCACCATCATTGCTCAAGCGGGACGCCCCGGCGCCGTGACCATCGCCACCAACATGGCGGGGCGCGGAGTTGACATTCTGCTCGGCGGCAACCCGGAAGGGATTGCCCGCGATAAACTGCGGCGGCAAGGGGTTGATTTGACGACCGTTGACCCGGAAGTGTGGGAAAAAACGCTGGCGGAAGCCACCGCTGTCACCGAAAAAGACCGCCAAAAAGTGTGGGAACTGGGCGGTTTGCATGTCATCGGCACGGAACGCCACGAAGCCCGCCGCATTGATAACCAGTTGCGCGGGCGCGCCGGTCGGCAGGGCGACCCCGGCTCCAGCCGCTTTTTCGTGTCGCTGCAAGACGACCTGATGCGCCGCTTCGGCGGGCAGAATGTCGCCAAATTGATGGAACGCTTCGGGTTGGACGGCGACACCCCCATCGAAGCGGGCATCGTCAGCAAAAGCATCGAAAGCGCGCAAGAAAAGGTAGAAGGCTACAACTTCGACATCCGCAAGCACGTGCTGGAATATGACGATGTGGTCAACCAACAGCGTGAAGTAATTTATGCCCAGCGCAACCGCATCCTCACCAGCACCAGCCTAAAAGAAAACATCCTCTCTATGGTGGAAGACCAAATTGTCGAACTGGTGCGCACTTTCACCGCCGCCGAAGCGGAAGAAGATTGGGACTTGGCGGGTTTATACAATGCCATCCGCGCCATTTTCCCGTTGCCGGTTACCATGACTTCGCGCAGTTGGGAAGACAAAACCCCCGAAGAACTGATTGAGATGTTCAAACAACTGGCGCGCGAACGATACGAGGAAAAAGAAGCGGAAATCGGCAGCGAGTTGATGCGCCAAATCGAGCGGCTCATTATGCTCGAATCGGTAGACAAATTGTGGGTGCGCCATCTGACCGCGTTAGATTCGCTGCGGCAGGGTATCGGTTTGCGAGCCTTCGGGCAGCAAGACCCGCTGGTGGCATACAAACGCGAAGCGCACGAAATGTACGGTATGCTGGTACATGAAATTCAGCGGCTGGTTGTCAGCCAAATATACCATGTGGAAATGGTGCGTCAATCTGCCCCGCAGCCCAAAAATTTGCAGGCACGACACGACAGCATGCAATCGCAAACGCTCGGCGGGGGAACCAATGGCAAAGCCGCGCCCGTGCGCGCCGCCAAAACGCCCGGCAGAAACGACCCCTGCTGGTGCGGCAGCGGCAAAAAATACAAACACTGCCATATGAAGTCAGACCAGCAAGGCATCACATCGCCGGGGCAAGCCGCCGTGCAGGCACAACCCGGCAACGGCAAAAAAGCACCCCCTTCCCGCGGGAAAAAATCGCGCCGGAAGCAAAAACAGCGTCATCGTTAGCCACCCAACATCACCCAAAACCTGTCAGCGCCGACAAACACTGACAGGTTTTTTATAACCCGCGGCAGTTTGCACACCGAAAACTCACAAACTCATTGCACTTTTGCTTTTTCGGTGATAAAATGTCTAAAAGAGGCATAATTGCAAACGCGCCATCCGAAAGGAGAGCATCCCGTGGCAGAGCACGATGACTTCACTGCAAAACTGATGGAAGATATGCCCGATAATCTACTAGATTTTGTAAAAACAAAAGTTACCTCATTTATCAAGTGGGACCTCATTCGTTTTTTCCATGAAAATCCCGATACGGTAGATACCGCCGAGAACATCGCGCGGTATGCCGGGCGCAGTTTGGCGGCAGTCGAACCCGAGTTGGAAGATTTGGAAGCGAGTGGCATTATGCAGCGCAAACTCATCGGCGATAAAGTGGTTTTCACCCTTACCGATGACCCGGAAATGCGAGACGTTATCGGCGCATTTGTGCGCGCCTGCGAAGACCGGCAATTCCGGGTAAAAGCCGTGTATCACATCATTCGCGGTATGCAGTAACCAATGTTTTGCCTGAATGCGGGGTAATTATGACTGAACGTGTAAAAACAGGTATTACCGGATTTGACGAAATGCTCGGTGGCGGCTTTTTATTGCATAGCGCCAATCTGGTTGAAGGCGCGCCCGGAACCGGCAAAAGCACCATGGGCATGCAGTTTATTTATAACGGCATCGTAAAATATAACGAACCGGGACTCATCCTTACCTTCGAAGAATTTCCACAGCAATATTACGCCGATGCCGCCAGCATGGGCTGGGATTTTGCCAAATTGGAACGCGAAGGTATGCTGAAAATTATTATGACCAGCCCGGAAGTCAGCCGGCAAGATTTGGAAGAAGTCGGTGGCATCATCGAAACACACGTGGCGGAAATGGGTGTCAAACGGGTGGTGGTAGACAGCATTACCCACTTTGAACGGCTCACCAACGACCCCATCGAACTGCGCAACATTCAATACGGTTTCATCAACGCCCTAAAACGTGAAGGGTTGACCAGCCTGCTCACCAAAGAAAGCGCCACCCTTTTGGGCGAATCAACCAACCCCAACAGCGACATCGCTTTTGTGGTTGATTCATATTCCATTCTGCGTTATGTGGAAATTGATTCGGCGGTGAGTAAAGCCCTGCTGGTGCTGAAAATGCGCGGCAGCAACCACGCCAAAGACATTCGACAATATGAAATTGAACCGAATATCGGCATTCAACTAAAAGAAAAATTCCAGGGGCGAGAGGGTATTTTAAGCGGCAATCCGCGCCGCAGTATGACCGATGCGTTCGACGAGGCATTCATCAAATAGCGGACGCAGCCCCCCGGTCGCCCTCCATCAGATGCGGGCACGCGCCTCTGGTCGGGGGTTATTTTTTGAAAAAAGATTGACCATCCCATGAAAATCATTTCGCAACTTTTGACAATTTATTCATGGATTATCGCCAGCGCATTGGTTTTCTTTTTATTTGCCATTGCCCGTTTTTTCAACCGGCGACGGCAAGAAAAAACCGTCCCGCCGCGCCGATATATGCAGCACTGGTGGTTGATGGTCGCCATTTTGGCATTCATCATCGGCGCGGGATTTTACGCACTGTCCGGCGGCACGGTGGTGGCAGGCATTCCCGCCGCCGACGCCTTGCGCATCATCGGTGGCGCCATCGTCATTTTCGTCGGGCTTTCAATGATGAACAGCATGCTGGGAGGACGCTCGTAATGCCACTGGTAATCATTTTCAGTGCAATTGCACCCCTCTCAATCATCATTCTGTTTCATATTTTGGCGAAACTCTCCCGCCGGTTCGGCAGTGTGCTGAAAATGTCTGCCGTGTACAAATGGTACTATTTTGCCGAAGGGTTGGGTGCAATTGCGCTGCTGGCGCATTTATGGCAAGCCAGCACCATTCTATCACCGCCGAATGCCCCTTCCGTTGCCTTATCTCCCGTATTTATGCTTGTTTTCCACCATATACCACTCGCCGCCGCAGTAACCATCGGTTTGGGCGTAACATGGAAATATTGGCGGTGGCTCATCATCGAAGAAGAAAAATAATGCCCGCAACCGCCTCTCCCCTGCACACCGAACAGCATATTGACGCCGAATTTTCCGCGCTGCAAACCTTCGCCAAAATTAGCGCCACCATTTTGGATTTGGGGGATATGCTGGCAGAGGCGCTCAATATTTTGGCAGATACATTCCATTATCGCCGACTGGCTATCATTTTAATTGACGACCAAACCGCCGAACCCCATCCGGCGGCAACCGTTGGCGATGTTCCCCCCCTTGATGACTTGCTCGCACTTGCCGCCGAAACCCTTGCCGCTGCCACCATCCAAAAAACCGATACCCCCACACCGGCATGGAGCATTCCGCTGGCAATCGGGCAGTTGCCCATCGGCGCGCTCATCGTGCTTGACGATTCGCTTGCCACCGCCGATGACCACACCGCCCGTTTTTTAACCACCTATGCCGGGCAAATTACCGTGGGTATTACCGCCGCAAACCTCTACCAAAAAACCCGAGAACAACAGCAGCAAGCGCTCACCCGCCGGCAAATTGCGGAACATCTGCAACAGTTGGCAACCATTCTCAACGCCACACTCGATTTGGATGATGTGCTGAAACTGATTTTGGAGCGCATTAAAGCCGTTATCCCCTATCAATACGCGGCAATTATGCTTTTACGCGGACAAACCCTCACCGTGCGCGCCGCCGCCGGGTTTAGCGCGACAGATATTACCATCAACACCACCGAAAACATCTTTTACCAGCAAGCACTCTTGCAACAGTATCCCACCATTTTTCACGATATTACCGAAAACACCTTCTGGAAACTGGCGCGCCCCGAATTTGCCGCCGCCACCAAAGCGTGGATTGGCGCGCCGCTGGTCTTCCGCAAACGAATTATCGGCTTGCTGACCATGCACCACACCGAAACCGGGTATTTCGATGCCGCCGACCTCGATTTGGTGCACACCTTCGCCAACCAAGCCGCCATCGCCATTGAAAATGCGCGGCTGTACCATCAAGAACAACACAAAGTTAAACAATTTCACACCGTCGCCAAAATCGGGCGGCAAACCGCCGAAATCCGCGACATCCAATTGCTGCTGGAAACTGTCATCCGGCGCTTGCACGATGATTTGGGGTATGAATTTGTCTCCGTTTTCCTGTTCGACCCGGAAAGCGACACCCTTTCGCTGCAAGCCGCCAGCGATATTCCCACCGCAGAAATTCCGGCAACACTGCACGCACTACCGCTGGCAGACAAAGGCATCATCGGCACGGCGGCACGCTCGCAAGAATCGCTGCTGGTAAACGATATTTCGGCATTCCCCGGCTATTTTCCCGGACCCGGGCGAGAGACCGTACAATCGGAAGCCGCCCTGCCGCTGATAACCCACAACGGGTTGGTCGGTGTGCTCGATTTGCAGAGCAGTTTGCCGCATTATTTTGAACCGGACGACATCACACTGGTGCAAACCGTCGCCGACCAGTTGGCAATTGCCATCGAAACGGCAAATTTACAGCGACAGTATACCGAATTTATCCAAAACGTCTCTCACGAATTACGAAACCCGCTAACTTTCCTGCGCGGATACCTCGATTTAATTTTGGAAGACGGGTTGGGAACCGTACCGCCCAAAATCCGCGAAAGTTTAACCATCGTCTCCCGCCGCACCGAAACCATGCAAAAACTGGTAGACAATTTGGTAACCTACCAGCGCTTGAAAGTAATGCCACCGGAGTTTTCTACCGTGGATTTGCGCACCCTCATCGAAACCACCGTAACCAGCGCCCAACCCACCGCCAGCCAAAAAAGTATTGCGCTGTCCGCCGAATTGCCCCCTGCCCTGCCCCCCATCACCGCCAACGCCGACCAACTGCGGCAGGTGCTGGACAATTTGCTCAACAACGCGCTGAAATTTACGCCCGCAGGCGGACGCATCACCGTAAAAGCACACGCCGCCGACAACAGCGTGCAGTTTTCGGTGGCAGATACCGGTTTGGGCATTCCCGCCGCAAGCATCGATAAAATTTTCCGGCGGTTTTTCCGCGCAAAAGTTTCGGCGCGCCAGCAAATACCCGGCACCGGCTTGGGGCTGACCATCGTCAAACAGATTACTGATGCCCATCACGGAGACATCACCGTGCAAAGCACCGAAGGGGAAGGCACCACCTTTACCGTCACCCTGCCCGTTACCCAACCAGCCGGTTCAAGCGGGCAGTAAAATATAAATTTGTATTTCGACTGAAACCGATTACCATACCTAATATGCAAAACAACCGCCCGTCACAGCGAAATCATCTGCGTGCATTGCTGCACACCCTTCCCAAAATTGACCTCCACCGCCACATGGAAGGGAGTTTGCGGCTGTCTACCCTCGCAGAAATTGCACGCGAGCACGGGTTGGATATTGAAAAATACGATGTGGAATCGCTGCGCCCGCTGGTGCAGATGGTGGATGACGAGCCGGACTTTCAAACATTTTTGGCAAAATTTACCCTGCTGCGAAAATTTTACAACAGCAGAGAATCGGTCATGCGCATCGCCTACGAAGCCGTGGCGGATTGCGCCCACGACAACGTAAAATATTTGGAATTACGTTTCAACCCGGTGGCACAGGCACACCATCAAGGTTTCAGTTTTGAGGATGTGGCAAATTGGGTCATCGCTGCCGTAAAACAAGCCGAAGCGGAATTTGATATTACCGTGCGGTTGATTATCCAACTGGGGCGGCACGAACCGCAATTTGCCCGTCAATTGGCAGAATTGGCAGTTGCCCATAAAAACGACGGGGTGGTTGCGCTGGATTTGGCGGGAGACGAAGAACACTATTCCGCCGAAAAATTTATTACCGTGCTGCGGTGGGCAAAATCGCAGGGCATGTTCATCACCGCGCACGCCGGGGAATGCAAAAATTGCCCCGCCGAAAATATCATCGAAGCGGTAGAAGTATTGCACGCCGACCGCATCGGGCATGGCGTGCAAGCCATTTACAGCCGGCAAGTGATAAACCTGCTGCGAAACAAACACATTCCGCTGGAAATGTGTCCCACCAGCAACATCCAAACGGCGGCGGTCGAGCGCATCACCCGCCACCCCCTGCTGGTATACCACAAACAGGGCATCCCCGTCACCATCAACACCGATGACCCGTCGGTATCGAATATCACCCTCACCGACGAATATTTGGTTGCCATTCGCGAAATCGGCATATCGTTTGACGAATTGAAAACTATGATTCTCAACGCCGCCAATGCCGCCTTTTTGCCCGCCGCCGAGCGCGCCGCGCTGGTTGCGCAATTTCAGCGCGAATTGGCAAAATTTCACTACCCGTAACCCGAAAGGAGAAAACGATGCCACACATCGGAAACATCGAATACCATTACCTGCACGCCGGCATCACATGGTCAGACGGCGGCGGCGCATTCGGATTGGTTCCCAAAATCATTTGGGAGAAAAAACTGCCGCCGGACGAATATAACCGCGTGCCACTGCACCTTAACTGCCTGCTCTTCAAATCAGACGGCAAAAATATTCTGGTAGATACCGGGCTGGGACACAAACTCGATGCCAAAGGCGAACGTAACTTCGGCTACGACACCTCTCGGGGCACACTGCTGCAAGGGCTGGCAACCCTCGGATTGACACCGGAAGATATTGATATTGTGGTAGACACCCATCTGCACGCCGACCATTGCGGCGGCAACACCATGTTCCACCCCGAAACGGGCGAAATTGTACCCACCTTCCCCAACGCCGAATACTGGATTCAGCGGCTGGAATGGGCGGATGCCATGTACCCCAACGAGCGCACCCGCGCCACCTACCTGCTCGACAACTATCGCCCGCTGTCAAAAACCGGGCAACTGCGCCTGCTTGACGGCGACACGCCCATTGCCACCGGACTGCGCACCGTTATCACCCGTGGGCATACCCGCGCCCACCAAAGCATTTTGATTGAATCGGCGGGGGAATACGGGCTGTTTGTGGCGGATATGGCATCGCTCAGTTTTAACTTTGAGCGCACGGCGTGGGTTACGGCATACGATGTCGAACCGCTGGAAAATATCGAAACCAAACGCCGCTGGCAAAACTGGGCAGTCGAAACCAACGCCACCGTGCTGCTGCAACACGACCCGCACATCAAAGCGGCAAAATTGCGCCGCAACGGGCGGCATTTCAAACTGGAACCGATTGACGAATAACACTGCCCGCCCGAAGTTGGCGGCAGCAGAGCGGAACGTCTCTGTTGCCGCTTTTTGTTTAGGTTTACATTTGACAAAAAATAACTTCTAATTTATAATCATTTCAAATTAAAAGCCGTTTAAGGAACGACAAATGTCACTTGAAGAAAAACTGGTTGCCGCCCTGCGCGAACAGGGTAAAAAAGTTACCCCCCAACGCCGATTCATCTTTCAAGCGCTGGAAAAAGAAAGCGACCATCACCCCACCGCCGAAGAAATTTTGCACACCGTGCGTCAAACCCTGCCCGATGTATCGCTGACCACCGTGTACAACACCCTGCACAATCTGGTGGAAATGGAACTGCTCCGCGAAGTTGATTTGGGCGAAGGGATGACCCGGTTCGACACCAACACCGACATCCATCATCATCTGCTGTGCAAACGCTGCGGAAAACTGGTAGACATCCACCGTCAATTTCGCAATATTTTCTTGCCGCCGGAAGACGCACACGGATTTATCATTACCAGCCATCAGGTTATTTTTGAGGGCATTTGTCCCGATTGCCAAATAAAATTTAGCAGTACAAAACACTAACCCCAACCACCGCTGCACCCGAAAAACAATTTCGCGGTCAGCGGTTTATTTCGCCATCTAATTTGAAATGATTACAGGTTAAAAACCAAAACAACCGAGGTGTTATGCAAACAAAAACTCTCAAAAGACCGGCAAAAACCTGCGTTGATATTTTGGCGCAGGCAGTCGAAGAAAATCCCGGTATTGAAGGGGCAGTGGTTGACCACCGCAACCACTCGCTCACCCTGAATTATAATCGCAGCGTGCTGACCCCCCAACGCGCCAACCAAATTGCGCTGGCGCTGAGTCAAGCCATCAACCATCACCAAACCGCTTGTGCCGACGACCGGCGATTGCAGCGTGTGGACTGCGTGGAAGTTCCACCGGAAAACGCCGATGCTTTTCGGCGGGTGGCGGTGATTGACGAAAACAAGTTGCACATCGAATGGGAAGAACCGCTGAAATTAACCGAAGGCGCGCTGGCGAAACTCGAAAAACACTATCACGAAATTTTGGAAACGCCGCCCGCCGAACCGGTTGAACCGTGGTGGCAGCGCAATCTGGAAGCCATCCTGACCGGCATCAGTTTGATAACCCTGTTGAGCGGCATCGCCGCCGGGGCAGTTGGCGCACCGCCGGCGGTATCGGTGCTGTTTTTTGTACTTTCGTACATTGCCGGGGGATACAGCGGACTGAAAGACGGCATCGAATCGTTGAAAGCGCTGCAATTCGACGTGAATTTTCTGATGCTCGCCGCCGCCATCGGCGCGGCAACCATCGGCGCGTGGGAAGAAGGCGCCATCCTGCTATTCCTTTTCTCGCTCAGCAGCACGCTGGAAAATTACGCGATGGACCGCACCCACGCCGCCATCGAGAGCCTGATGGAACTCAGTCCCGATGAAGCGCTGGTGAAACGCGGCGACAGCGAAATACCGGTGCCGGTGGAAGACCTGCGCTTGGGCGATACCATCATCGTTAAACCCGGCGAACGCATCGCCGCCGACGGTGAAATTGTGCGCGGGCAATCGGAAATTGACCAAAGCCCCATCACCGGCGAAAGTATTCCGGTTGGCAAAAAACCGGGAGATGCCGTATTTGCCGGCACCATCAACGGGCAGGGGGCGCTGGAAGTGCGCGTAACCCGCTTGGCGCAAGAAAGTACGCTGGCAAAAATTGTGCAGATGGTATCGGAAGCGCAAAGCCAGCGCAGCCCCACTCAACGCGCCATTGATTGGTTCGGCAGCCGGTACACCATCGCCGTGGTTTTGGGCACGCTGGCAACCATTTTCATCCCGTATTTGTTTATGGGCTGGGATTTTTCTACCGCCTTTTACCGCGGGATGGTACTGCTGGTGGTGGCATCGCCGTGTGCGCTGGTTATTTCCACCCCTGCATCGGTGCTCAGCGCCATTGCCAATGCCGCCCGAAACGGCATTCTGTTCAAAGGCGGGGCACATTTGGAAAACACCGGGCTGGTGAATGTTATTGCTTTCGACAAAACCGGCACGCTGACCAGCGGCGACCCCGGCGTAACCGACATCATTCCGCTGAACGGTACGCCGGAAACCGAATTGCTGGCACTTGCCGCCGCCGCCGAACACCGCAGCGAGCATCATTTGGCAAAAGCCATTGTGCGCGCGGCGCGACAGCGTGAAATTGCCATCCCCGATGCGGAAGATTTTCAAGCGATGATGGGACGCGGGGCGCGGGCGTATGTCAACGGGCAAGAAATTCTGGTCGGCAAACCGGGGATTTTCACCCTGAACGGCGATGCTCGGCGGTTGCAGCCCATCATTGACGAATTTGAACGCACCGGCAAAACGGTAGTGTTGATGAGCCGCGATGCCAAGTTGATTGGTTTGATTGCCATTGCCGACAGCGTGCGCCCGGCGGCAAAAAAAGCCATTGCCGAACTGAAACGCGCCGGCGTGTCGCGGGTGGTTATGCTCACCGGAGACAACGAGCGCGCCGCGGCAGCCATCGCCGCCGAAGCGGGGGTTGATGAACATTTTGCCGAATTACTGCCGCAAGATAAAGTTCGCATCTTGAAAGCGTTGGAAGCGAAATACGGCGCGGTGGCAATGGTTGGCGACGGGGTGAACGATGCGCCCGCGCTGGCAGCCGCCACAGTCGGCATTGCGATGGGCGCGGCAGGCACGGATGTCGCGTTGGAAACCGCCGATGTGGTGCTGATGGCAGATGATTTGAGCAAACTGCCGTATGCCATTCGGCTCAGCCGCCGTTCACGGCGCATCATCAAACAAAACCTGATTTTCGCCGGTGCGGTGATTGCCACCCTGATAGCCAGCGCCGTGCTGGGCATTGTGCCGTTGCCCATCGGTGTGGTTGGGCACGAAGGGAGCACGCTGCTGGTGGTGCTCAACGGGCTGCGATTGCTGCGCAGCAAATAGTTTTTCAAACGTTTCAACACAAAAACATACAACTTCTATTGGGGTATGCTGCGGCATATCCCAATATTTTTGCATCGAGATTTTCGGCACGCCGCCTTCTCTAAAATTTCTAACTGTTTTCTATCGAAAAACAAACTGATTTCTTACGAAAAATCACCCTTTTTTACCATCGTTCCTTTTGATATCTCCATCACCTATGTTACAATTTTAATGTACTCGCGGTCTCGAATCTCATTCGGTCACAATTTACATTCAGGGGATTAATGAAGCGCCCGTTTTTATCAATGGTTCAATTGATAGCGAAACACTTACCCTTACTTTTGCTCGGTGGAGTTTTATTTTCTGTGGCGGCTTGTCGTTTTTCTCCGCAACCGACCGCCAAACCGGCAAGCCAATCCGTCGCGCTGCAAAAAACACTCCCGCCCCCTAAACCTCTT
>CAYPNZ010000016.1:0-15124 GCA_964411845.1 uncultured Anaerolineaceae bacterium | reverse complement strand
CGTCGGGGGCAAGGGTATCCACCCGCTGAATGAAATAATTGGTTTTGTTGCGCCACCCGGGATTGAGACTTTTAATTTCCTGCAAATTATCGGTTACAATGCGGTACGGATGCACTTCAAACACCCAGTTATCGCGGGTATATTTCGCATCGGCGGGGAAAGATTGCGCCTCGTTGCGGCAGATATTTTCCCAACGGTTGTCGAGCGGAATTTGCGGACAGCCGCAACTTTTGGGTCTGCCGCCATCCGGCGGGGCGCTCAAATCTACCCAGCCGAGACAGTTCAATCCGCTGGAAGCGCGGCTGCCGTTTTGGTTGATGATTGCGGCAATGTTCACGCCCACCGATGCGCCGCGGTGCAGCCAGCGAATTTGGCGCGCGGCTTGGATGTATTCATCGGGAATGCGGCTGAATTTTTCCACCGAGCGGTGGTCAATAATCAGCGCGGGTGCAGCGGTGACAGCGGGTGACGGCGTTTCGGTGGGCAGCACGGTGGGCGTGGGCGGGACGGAGGCAGCGGTGAGTGTTGGGGCGGGGGCAGCCGTTGCCGTCGTCGTTGCGGTTGGCAGTGGGCTGGCAGTGGGCGACGCTGTCGGCGGGCGCGGCGTGGGTGTGTTCGCCGGAGCAGCGGCGGTTGCCGTTGCCGTCGGCGGGGCAACGGTTGGATTTTGCGCTACCGGTGTCGCCGATGCGGCGCAAGCCGTCAGCAACAGCAGCGATAGCAGCGATAGCGTTGCCAGCAATCTTTTAACTGTAAAATTCAATTTCATTTTTCCGCCTCCGGTTTTCACTGCGAACCACTGTCTGCCGCATAAATCACCCCGTCGTTCGCCCGAAAAACCTCGGTTAGCGGCAAAGTGTTAATGTCGGCTTGATTGGCGGTTCTACCCGACAACCGATTAAAATACACCAGCAAACCGTGTTCGGCGGCAAGGGTTTCCTGCATCTGCCGCATTTCGGCACGGTAATTTTTGTTGCGCGTTTTTTGCGTTTTCAATTCAGTTTTGGGTAAATGAAGTGCGGCGCGTCCGGTGTAAATGTACACAGCCTCCGGGATGTTTGAATATATCGGCGCAGACGCGGGAAATTGCTCGATTTCCGCCCACAGTGCCGATTGCCGCCAAGTGATATTGGAGAATCCCAACCCGCCGCGATAACTTTCCGACAGCAGTTTGCCGCTATTGAATGCCGCGCCGAAAGCAACCGCTGTTACCGCCAACGCAACTGCCGTCGTTGCCGCCGCGCTATTCAACGTCGATAGCCCGCGGTCAACGGCATACGCTGCCAGCACAATGCCGACAATCAGCATTGGCGACAAAATTCGGTCGTCGAGCGGGGTGTTGGCATCCAAAAACGAAATTGAAGCGGCTAAAAAAACGGGGTAAATGATGCCGAACAGGAACAACATTTTTATGATGGACGGCACGCGCCACACCGCCGCGGATTTTTGCCGGACAGCCTGAAACAGCATCGCTGCCACCGCCACTATGATAACGAACCACACACCGAAACGGACAGCATTCGGCGCGGTTGACGGAATAGAGAGCCAACCCGATACGGTGTAAAAAAGTTGCCACAAATGTCCGATGTTGACGGGATGAAAGGCAACGGCGCGGTTGGTTGCCGTACCCGCCGCCAACCGATTGCGCACCATCCACAACAGCATCGGAGAAACACTAACCACAAAAAATACCGCTATGTCTCCGATTTTTCGGCGTACCGACCGGGCGGCAAAAAAAAGCGCTGCCACGCCGGTTAATACCAGCGCCGCCCCCGCATATCGAGTCAACAAACCCAAAGCGACAAAAATCGCGGTGGCAACCGCCAAACTCGTTTTGGGTGAGTCAAGATACCGCGCCAACAGTATCAAACTCGAAAAGGCAAAGAATAAAAAGAGAGGTTCCGTCCACGCCATCAAATGGATCGTTACAAACGGCACGGCGACAGCGGTCAGCACAACGGTGACAATGGTGGTGTAACGCAAGCGGGGGGCAAAAAGCGAAACCATCCCTCCCGTCAGAATAATATTTGCACCGAACAATATGGCATTCAACCGGCGAGCGCCCGTAACGGGGTCTGCGCCAAAACCAAACAACACCAACACCAGCGAGTAAAGCGGCGGAAACTGCGTCAGGGGTGTTATGGCATCATACGCGGTGAAACCATTACCGGCAGCCACATTCCGCGCCGCGCCAATATACGCCACCGAATCGGGCGAGATACCGATGCCCCAGCGCGTGGCAAAAAAAATACCCGCCATACCCGCCACGGCAACTATGATGACCGTCGGGGACAACAGTGTTTTGAAAAATCGGTTATTCTTGCTCATTCGCTCAATCGTTTGTTTTTTGAGATGCCCGCATCCGCAGCAACCCTTTGAGAATCCACGCGCCAATGCCCGTCCAGCCGTATTTTTGCGGCGGGGCAAGCCAAAAAACGGCACGGTCGGGGCGCATCAGTTTTTTCAAAATACGCCACATTTGCGATAGTTTTTCCCCCGGTGTGCCCGCAAGCCACCGGTCGGCGGCGGGTTCACCCAAATACACGGTGGCGGGTTGTGCCGTCGGCGGCGGGGTGCGCCAATAGCAAATTGATTTTTGCGCCGTCAGCGCCGAGAAAGATTCGCGGTATTTTATCGCCAGCGAAAAATCGGGGTACACTTCGGCGGCATAGCGGAATGTCGTTTCGCGGGGATAACCGTAAAAGTCCATCCGGTCGCCCACAATTGCTTCTGCCACAATGTTTTCCGCTGCCGAAATGGATTTTCGCCACGCGGCAATTCGGCTCTTATCGAGCGGCTGGCTGGCTTTGGCTTTCCACGGCACACCGCGGCTGTTCACACTTTTTCCCGTGGCGGATGTATCCAGCATTTGCGGCTCAAATTCTTCATCAATGAACCGGCACAGGTCGGTTAACGTTTCACGGGGTGTGGTGAGCAAATCTTCATAGCGCAGCACATAACTCCGCTCATCCGCCGCCAGAAACTCGCTGCCCGCCCCCTCGAACCGCCGCCAAAAAAACAACGCCTCAAAAAACGATTGTGCACCCCACGGCACTTTGGTCAGCGATAACGCCACATCGCGCGGGTCGCGCACAATATGAATGACGGGCGATTCGGGAAAATAGCGGCGCAGGATTGGCAAATATTGGATATGGTCGGGGGTTTTTTCAATCCAGCGGATTTTCCCGGCGGCGTGCATATATTGTTCGGTTACAGCGGCGAGAATGTGGGGCACAGCGGGGGATTTTTCCGCCAAAAACGATTCAATTCGGGCGGGTTCCAGCCGATATTTTTCGAGCAACCGCTTTTCCGCATATTGACCGTAGCCGGTATGTTTGATGCCGGCAATAAAATTGACCGCTGCTCGGGGCCACGACGCCGCATCACACAGCGCGTCGGGGTTGACCGCCGCCAACCGCCGAAAGAAGCCCGTTTCCGGTCCGCAACTTAAATGGCTGTGCGCCGACAGCATTGCCGCCAGCAATGTTGTACCGGAACGCGGCACACCGACGATGAAAACAGGTGGTTTCATTCGGTATTCCTGTTTGAGCGAATGTTCGTCTGCGCCAATCGGGGTGATGCTTTCTGCCGCCCGTTATAATCCCAGCGATGGGGCAAATACACGGTGCCGTTAATTTCGTGCCCGCCCACAACTTTCAAATGGGTAATGTTGTTCAGCCGGTCGTAAAATGTAAAACCGTCTTTGTGGAACAGAATGGCATCCACGGTGTAAATGTTCGGCAGTAAATTTAACTGCGGCACGATAATATCCACATAGCCTTCGCCGGTTAACGTCCCCAGTTGCAAACCGTCGGTATCCGTGCGGAAACCCGTTACCTGATAACTGTTCAGAATGTGCAGGGTAATGTTAAAAACCGGATTAACCACCGGTTCGGCGGCATGATAGTGGAAACGCAGTTTTGCCGCTTCGCCCACCCGGAACGATTCGCGCGGCGAGCCGTCGCTGTCCAAAATTTCCACGCCTTTGATTTTGATTTCGCCCGTGCCGGCGCGCAGCGAGTCGGCTAAATCTTTGTTGTTGCGCACCAGCGAGGCGCGGTACACGTCAATTGCGGTTTCGGTATCGCCATCGTACAGCACCCGCCCTTTTTCCAGGGTGATGGTGCGCGCGCAGGTGTGGCTGATGGTGTGCAGGTTATGCGAAACCAAGATGATGGCAACGCCACTTTCTCTCAATTCCTGTATTCGCAGTTGACATTTGGTTTTAAAAGCCAAATCGCCCACTGCCAACACTTCATCCACCAGCAGGATGTCGGGTTCCATATGCGCCGCGACGGAAAAACCCAATCGCACCGCCATGCCGGAACTGTAACTTTGCACCGGCATATCAATAAATTCCTCGATGCCGGAAAATTCGACGATTTGGTCGTAAATGCGGTCAATTTCCGCTTTTGAAAAACCGAGCACCGAGGCGTTGACGTAAATATTTTCGCGCCCGCTGAGTACCGGGTTGAACCCCGCCCCCAACGCAATGAGCGCCTGCATTCTGCCCCGCACGGTAATGCTGCCCGCATCGGGTTTGATAAGCCCGTTGAGCATCCGCAGCAGGGTGGTTTTCCCCGCCCCGTTGTGCCCGATAATTCCCAACGCTTCGCCGCTTTTCAACTGGAACGATACGTCTTTCACCGCCCAAAATTCTTCGTCACGCAGGGAGTAATGCTGCTTGCTTCTGCCCGTCAATTCCAAAGCCATATCTTGCACGCCATACCACAGCGAGCGTTTTAAACTTCGGCAGAACTTTTTGCTTATGTTTTCTACATTGACCAATACTTCTGACATCAGGCACTCATCCGTTCAATGATAATGGGCAACGCCACCCGAAAAATAATCCAACCAAACAATAGCAGTGCCACCGTTAACCCGCTGACCACCAAAAACGGCACCGAGTTGGAAATGATGCCTTTGGTGATGGCATCGCGGGCGGCAATTAACAGCGGGCTGACCGGGTTTAGGGTTGCCAACAGCGAAAAAGGAAATGATTGCGGCGGCGGATATACCACCGGCGTGACGAAAAAGAAAAGTTGCACGGCAATGGGCAGCGAAGTGGAAATATCGGTGTACAACACGCCCAGCGGTGTCAGCAGCAACCCCACCGCAATACCGAACAGCATCAGCATTAACATTGCCACGGGCGCAAACAGTATCATCCACGTGAGACTGACTTTGAATATCGCCAGAATAATGCCCACCACCACCAATTTTATCAGCAAGTTGAACACCACGGTATAAATTGCCGATACAATCAGCGCCTCGCGCGGAAAGTTGATTTTCGCCAACATCGGTTTTGCCATCACCACCGATTTTAACGGGGCATTAAGGCTTTCCACAAACAATTGCCACAAAATGGTGCCAATCAGCACATATACCGGATACGGAATATCCGTTTCACCGAAATTGACCACTTTCCGCGATTGTAGAATGATGAAGATGATGCTGGTGATAATTGGCGGCACAAACGCCCACACCACTCCCAGTAAACTTTGGCGGTATTGCGCGGAAATATCGCGGATAAACAGCCGCCACGCCAATTCTCTTGATGCTTTGATGTCGTGCCACATTGACCGGAACAGTTGCCCCGGCGAACTCATCTGCGAATCCGGCGTGTAAATTGTCACCGGTAAATCTTTGGTTACTTCCATAAAAATCACATTCTCCTGCGACGTTTTTCAACAACGACAGCGGCGATAACCACCATCGCGGAAATTAAAATGCCCGCCAGCACGGCGATGCCGGGATTACGCTCTCCCACGGGGATGGCAGCCGCATTTTGCTGCGCCGCCGATGCCCCATATTCCGGGGTGGTGAACAACCGGCGCGGTGCGGTGGGGGTTGGCTGGGAGGTGGGGGTCGGCAGCGGGGTGGCGGTCGGTGCCCCTTTTTCGGGGGGGGGTGACCCCCGGGGGGGGGGGGGGGGGGGTGGGGGGGGGGGGGGGGGCGGGCGGGGGGGGGGCGGTGGGTGTCGGGGTGGCTTTCGGGGCAACAACCGATGCCCCTGCCACCGTACATTCCATCGTTGTCATTTCAAAATGGGCATAATCAAACCACGCCACCACCAGTTGGTTGCCGCGATTGAAAGCCACCGCGGAAAAATTTCCGCCGATAGAGGCGTAATCGCCATCTGCCACCTGATACAAAATATTCCCGACCGGTTTGGGGCTGCGCCACACTGTGCCCCCCTCCCAAACACTGTGCCACAGGGTGTTGGTGGTGCCGTTTGCTTCGGCAAGCGCACAACCGGGAAAGCGGCACACATCGCCCGCACCTTCTCGAATGCGGCGCACCAAAAAGGTGTGCAATCGCCCGGTATTGTCGCGTAACAGGTTGGCATAACCGTTATCGGCAATCAACCACGGAAAAGTATCAATCGGTTCCGTCCACGTTTCACCGCCGTCATACGAATATTGTGCCTGCGGGTACGCTCGAAAACCGCCTTCCCACATCACCATCAATTGATTTTTGTCCAGCACAGCGATATTCGTCCAATCACGCTCGTAATCGTTATCTTCCCGAACATCCAGCACTACCGGGTAATCCCACGTTTGCCCGCTGTCCAGCGACCGCGCAAAATAGATGACTTGCCCGTTGCCCGACAAATCCCATTGTGTCCACGTGGCGTAGATTTTGTTCGGCGGGTCTACCAGCAAGCGGATATTGCTGCCGCCGCTATCCAACCCCGGAAAGATGAAAATGTCTTCCGGGTCTGACCACCTGAACCCGCCATCCGTCGAGCGAATGTAGGCGATGGATTGCGCTTCGCCCTCGCGGCTGGTGCCGTACAAAATATGGATGGTGCGGGGCGGCTCAAACGCAATATCGAAAGCATATTGCGCCCCGGACTGGTCTTCTGCCAGCAAGACGGGCGTTTTCCACGCCGAAGCGACACCCGCCTCACCGGCGGGAGCGGAACTGTAAAAAAACGTGTTATCGGGACCCATCCACGCCAAATGGATAACGCCTTGCTCGTCCAGCACGCCGCGGATACCGGTAATCTTACGGTTATCGTGGTTTTGCGGCGACAGAAAAATGTCATTCGGTTCCGACCATTGTTTGCCGTCCCAGCGAGCATACATCACCGCATCGGTGCCGCCGCTGCCCGGCTCGCCGAAAACCCGTTCCGCCCAAAAAAGGTGCACCACCCCCGCCGGGTCGGGTATCATAAAGGGGTCAATCGAGGTGTAACCTTCCGAATTGGAAAGGTTCTGCGGCACGCTGCAATTAACAATATCGCCCGGTTGCTGCGCCGAAACACGCTGCGGCAGCAAAAAAAGTCCGATAGCCATTGTTGTCATTAAAAGTTTAAAAACAGATTTCATAAAATTTCCCATTCGGCGTTTGACCGGTTTGAAAAAAGCCGTATTCCGCCATTACCGAAAAATTACAAACGCAATACTCGAACCGTATCGCCATCTTCAACTGTGACTGCGTTTCGGGTGTCCACAATTACTTTAGCCGCGGCTTTGATACTTGTCCAATCGTAGGCGCTGTGCGCGGTGATGACCACCACACAATCCATCGAGGCAATCAATTCCGGTGAAAGCGGCTGCGATGTCAGCACAGTGCCATTCATTTTCAGCGACGGGACGTGCGGGTCGTTGTAATACAGTTCCGCACCGCGCAATTCCAGCAACCGCAGCACATCCAACGCCGGCGACTCTCGCACATCGTCAATATCGGGTTTGTATGCCACCCCGAGCATCAAAATGCGTGCGCCGTTAACGGCTTTACGGTCGGCGTTCAAAGCATCTACCACTTTATCTACCACAAAAATGGGCATTTCGGCATTAATTTCCCCCGCCAATTGAATGAAGCGCGCATTGTAGTTAACCTGTTTCAATTTCCACGACAGGTAGTGCGGGTCAACCGGAATGCAGTGCCCGCCAACACCGGGACCGGGCACAAATTTCATAAACCCGTAAGGTTTGGTTGCCGCGGCATCTACAATTTCCCAAATATTCAAGCCGAGTTTATCACACATAATTGCCATTTCATTAACCAAAGCGATATTCACCGAGCGGAATGTGTTTTCCAGCAATTTGGTCATCTCGGCTGCCATCGGCGATGAAACGGGCACAACTTGTTCAATGATGGTTCGGTAGAATGCCACCGCCAGCGATTGGCACGCGGGCGTTACCCCGCCAACCACTTTCGGCACGTTTTGCAGATGATACCGCTTGTTGCCGGGGTCAATCCGTTCCGGCGAAAACGCCACAAACAAATCTTTGCCAATGGTCAATCCGGATTCCGCCAGAATTGGCGCGAGCAAATCTTGGGTAGTGCCGGGGAAAGTGGTACTTTCCAGCACCACCAGCACATTCGGCTGCAAATTGTCGCGCAATGCTTCGGCAACGGCTAAAATGTACGATACATCCGGGTCGCCCGATTTGTTCAGCGGGGTGGGCACACAAATAACCGCCACATCCACCGCTGCCATCGGCGAATAGTCGGGGAATGCTTGCAGACGTTTTTCCGACACAACCGCACTCAGTTGAGCACCGGAAACATCTTGCACCAAACTTTCGCCGCGATTGATGCTGTCTACTTTCTTTTTATCCATATCAATGCCGAAAACCGTAAATCCGGCTTCGGCGCAGGCAACTGCCAGCGGCAAACCGACATATCCCAAACCGATAACGGCAATTTTTGCACTGCGCGTTTGTATTTTTTCCGCAAGATTCATACAATACCCTCGAAATGATTTTTAGGCGCGCTAACGCCGGTTGTTTTTGTATTTTACAGGTTGGATGGTTTATGAAATGAAATTTGGCAAATAAAAATACGCCGCGCCACACCGATGCAGGTTCAAAACAAAATTTGGTTCACTGCAATGAACCGAAAACCAACCGCAACCAAGCAGACACGTTCATCCTCATCTGCTTTTCCCCAAATCAACTAACCACAATCCACTGCCAATATTGTCCGTCGCCACCGCCCCGTCTGCAATGTGCGCCGAACCGTCGTCTTGCCGGTGAAAGGAGGTGTTTACGAATTTAGCAACAAACAATTAAATATCGTTCTGCAAGTTGATGAATTCCACATATTCGGAACGCAAATTATCGCGCAATTTACGCTCGATATTTGCCCAAAACACATCCTTGCCGCGCACCGATTTTTTCATTTCATTATTTTTTCCGGTAAACCGCAGGTAAGGATTAGGAGGAATTATTTTATGCGTTATAAACGAACTGCACTTATTTTTATTTTTCTCATCAACGCAGTCATTCTATCGGCGTGTGCCGGTATTGCGGTGAACCAAGTTGCATTTGCCGCAGTGACACACGCCCAAAACGCCCCCGATGCCACCGGCAATACAACCGGCGCGTTCACCGCCACCCAAGTTGCTGCCGATGGCGATTGGGCAATGGTTGCCGCCAACCCCCAGCGTACCTCGCGGTCATCCGCCGAGGTAACCGGCAACCTGCAAGTGGCATGGTATCGCCCCATTGAAGCCTACATTCCCCAGAACTCACAAATTATTGCCGCCAACGGTTTGGTGTATGTCGCCACGTCTCGCGGGCTGTATGCGCTGAATGCCGATACCGGCGCGGTTGCTTGGCGCTATGACACCGAGCTGCCGTTGGGCAATTCCCCGACGGTGGACGGGGATGTGCTGTATGTGGGCGGGTACGACCGCAAACTTCACGCGCTGAACGCACTGGACGGCTCCCTGCTGTGGACATTTTCCGGCGCGGGCGCAGGGTACGATACGAACCCGTTGGTGGTTGACGGCAAGGTTTTTGTCGGCAACCGCGACGGGAAGATGTATGCTATCGGCGCGCACGGCACGCCGCAGCAGGGACAGTTGATTTGGCAGTACGATACCGGCGCACCCATCCATCTTTCGGCGGCATATAAAGACGGTACAATTTTTTTCGCCGCCAATAATAATTACGCTTATGCGCTGGATGCCAACGACGGTCATTTGGTATGGAAATCGGCAAAGATGCCGGGCGCGCAGTTTCAATCGTATTGGCCCGTAATATTCCAAGATAAAGTGATTTTCTCGGTGGCACACGGCTACCGCAACGATTTGGCGCCCGGAACCCGCAGCGTTTCCGCCCCCGACAATACGGTCTATCCGTCGCTGAAATATATGCAACTCGCCGATATTTTCCCCAACGGCACCGAAGGACAAATCATTGGCGCGGAAGTATCGGGGCAAGATTGGGCACACGGCTTTCCGGTAATTGATGCCCACAGCGTTACCGAATATCTGGAAGACAATCCTCAATCCGACCCGTACAAACATAAACTGTGGCGGCGAATGTTTGTGGTGCTGAACATTTCCAACGGGCAGGAATACACTTTCGATTCCGACGGCGACGGCTTCCGCGAATATATTCCCGCCAGTTATTGGGGAACCACCTCCGGCAACCGTTACCCGCCCATCGTTGGCGCCGACAACCTGCTTTATTTTGGCAGTTTGTATCGTTGCTGCTCTGATGCCAAAGGGCGCATTATGGGCTGGAACATCAACACTCCGGGTTATGTAAGTTTTTTGGGCGCGCCGCAAGCCCCCACCGGCGGTTTTGCCGCCGTTGCCGAACCGCAAGCCATTTCTGCGGGCGGGAATGTTATCTACCGCAATTTGTGCTGCGACCGCGTCGGCGATTGGATGAGTTACACCACGCCGGGCGCATCGGGGCAAGTGTGGTCATACAATTTGGACGAACTGGCGCCCGGGTACGATTCGATGTGGTTTATTGACCCCAGCGCCATTGCCCGCCATCGCGGCTGGTATCAGGGGTTGTCGGGCAGTATGAATGCCGCGTACCACAACCACGGCGACCAAAACCCCATTGTGCCGTATGACGGAAAATTGTTCGTCCATCGCAGCAATACCGTGTTTGCTTTCAGCCCGGGGGGCAATGCCAACAGCCCGTTGCCCGTTTTGACGGCAAATGCCGCGCCGAGCACCAGCGACCCGCTGCCCGCCACCGAAGTGAGCCGGCGGCTAAATGATGAAATCCAAAAAATCGTCAATGCGGGACACCTTCGTCCCGGCTATTACCACGCCCGCACGCTGGTTCGCGGCGTGGAAAATTATTTTGAAAACCCCGGCGATACGCTGTTCACCCTTTCGGCGGCATACCCGTATCTTTCGGCAAGCCTGCAAGCGCAGGTGCAAGATTATTTGGCTGCGGAATTTAACAATTATTTTGCCGGCTCGATGATTGCTCGGGTGGGCTGGAGCGATGGCGCGCCCCGCGAATGGATGGATTTGCCGCCGGAAGTCGCAGCGGATATTGCCGCCGGAAATTACCCGTCGTCAACCCGTGCCGGCAGCGGTTTTATATGGGCGTACCCGCAAAACAATTTTTACGCAATGTGGAAATACGCCGCCAACGTGCCGGGGGTAGATGCCGGGCAAGTCTATTCGCTGGCAAAATCAAAACTTATTGTACCTGTGCCAAATCCGCCCGTTTCTTCCGAAACCGATTATTTCCGCCAGCAGCCATACGAGTTGAACGGTTGGATTGCCGGGTATATCGGCTTTTTGAACCTGCAATCGCTTGCCGGAATGGATAGCGCCGATGCAAACCTCCGTGCGCGCGTTTCCACCGAACTCGACCGCCTGATGGCGCTGCGTGCCAATATTTTCACCAAAGAATCATATTACAACGACCCCAATGCCGCCGGATACAAATTCTACAAAAAGAATTTCGATATTGCGCGCAATTTCTGGATGCTTGTGCCGGAACTGGGTGAATATTTGCGCCAAAACAAAGAAGCAGAGGTGCGCGCCGCCATTGATGAATACAATTATATTGCGCCCTACTGGTTCGTTTCGCGTTACGAAGATTCCATCGGCGAACGCGGGATGTCGCTGCTGTACAATTATTACGCGCTATTTCAAGCAAAAGCATTCGTTCTGCACGAGTCACCCGCTGAATTGTCGAAATATCTGGATGTACCCGCTTTTGCCGTGGGCGACCTTTTTTACATCCAAAATCTGGTGGCGGTGTTGAGCGTTTCAGACTATGTGCCGGTTCCCGATTTCAGTGTGTCCGTCACCCCGACCTTCCAAAACATTGCCACCGACGGCGAGGCGCGCTACACCGTGCAGGTGCATCCGGTCAACGGTTTTTCAGCCACACTCACCATCAACGCCGATACGCCGACCGAATTGGTTTCCACACTAACCCCCCGCACGCTTGAACCGACCACCCAAACCAGCGCCGAATTGTCACTGCTGTACAATCAGGGGTCGCTACCGGGCACAGCACCGGGGCAGTGGTTCTCCATCCCCATCGAAGTTTCCGGCGGGGGTATTACCCACGCCGTCACCGTTAATTTGTTGGTGGGCGGCGCGCGCACAAACCTGCCCCTTATTTTGAAAAACTACTGACTTTTGCGGCGTCTCCATCGGTATGGAGAACATCTGCCGCCCATAACGCTTTTTATGTTTCTCGTCAATTGTTTTTAGACGAACCGGTATCGGGGCGGCAAAGTGTCACCCCGATACCCACATTAGACCTCTTGCATCAGTCTGTCATACCGGAATTTCCCGAAGGGACATATCCGGTATCTATAGAAAAATATGTGGATTCCCGCTTTCGCGGGAATGACATTGGCATAATCTCGCAAAAATACAACTTTTCCGGTCAGGAAATTGTTTTCCAAAGTTACTTTTGCAAGCGGTTTATTAAAAAAAACTTACAGAGGCTGAAAATGTCTTCATTTAAATATAAATTTCGCTATTTTTGGTATGCCATATTATGGCTGATGGTTTCGTTCCCCGGCGCGATACCGGTTCAAGCGCAATCACCTTCGCCGCGCCGGGTGAATATCCCCCGTTTTAACGATAATGTGGTGTGGGCGCAATCGGCAATTTTTTGGTTCGGGCAGAATGAGGTAAACCTGCCCGGCAAAAATTACGCCGATGTTCGCGTGGCATACACCGCCGACGCGCTGCACATCCGGGTAACGGTGGTAGATTATTTTTTGTGGTACAACCCAAACGCCACACCCGACACCGATTTGACTCAATATGACGCGGTGAAAATTTTTCTCGACACCGCACCCGGGGCAACAGCCCCCCAAACACACACCTACCAATTTCTGGTTGGGGCGCGCCACTGGCAGGATATGACAAACTATATGCGCCAAGCCCGCGGCACGGGCAGTGGCTGGAATACCGGCTGGCAACCCGCCGCCCCGTGGACGGGCGCTACTGAAATGTCGTGGGGCTGCAACCCCGGTCCGAACAATAACGATTGCAGTGTGGATTTCGGCTGGACTGGTTTTTTCACCATCCCGTGGCAAACGCTGGGGCTTTCCGCCCCGCCCGCCGAAGGCACCGTGTGGAAATTGGGCGTAAAGTTGTTCGACCGCGATGACCAACCGCCCGCCGGCGGCGTTTCGCCGGAAACGTGGACACCCGCACTGGTTGAAACCAATCCGTCCACTTGGGGCGACTTGCATTTTGGGTACAGCCACTACACCCCGCCGGCGGTTTCTCCGCAGGGAACCACTGTCATTCGTGCCGCTTCGCCCACCGATAACACCGTTGAAGATGCGTGGATGGGAGGCGGCGGCTGGTGCAACAGCGGGCAAGAAGGCGACCGTCGGGGCAGCGAAACCAATCACGGCGGCGACGCGGAACTTTACATCGGCAACGAAATTGCCGAAACGAATTTCCCCTGTTTCAACAAAACTTTCCTCCGCTTTTCGCTGGATGCCATTCCGCCGGGAAAAGAAATCGTATCGGCAAAATTGACGCTTCACCATTGGGGAAATGCCGACCCGACCCGCGCCCGTCCGTCGTGGATACACCTGTTTTCCATCGTTGACCCGTGGGACGAGATGGGCATCACTTGGAACAATGCCCCGCTGGCGCAGGAAAACCTCGCCGTGACAAAAGTTGACCCGCTGCCGTCATTTCCGGGGTGGCCCGGTGTGCCGTATGATTGGGATGCCGCACAAGCCGTCGCCGAGGCATACGCCGCCGGCAAACCGTTGAGCATCGCACTGTACAGTTCCGACAGCGCCGAACACAGCAGCAAGTATCTCACCGCTTCCGAAGTGGAAGACTGGGACGCAGCGGGTCGCCCCACCCTGACGGTGGTATGGGGCGACAGCACCCCGCTGGCGGTGGTTCCTGCGGCACAAGCCATCGAACCGGGCAACACGGCACAATACACCGTGCAGATTCAAGCAAGCAACGGATTTTCGTCCACGGTCAATTTAAATGCCGCAGCCTCTGCGCCGGGGGTAAGTGTCGCCCTGTCTGCCGACAGCGTTACTCCCCCTGCCGAGGTGACGCTCACCGTAACGGATAACCACGGCACGGGCACGCTTCAGCCGGGGGAATGGTATACCGTCACCATTACCGGCAATAGCAACGGTACAGAACATGCTGCCACCGCCAATCTGCTGGTCGGCGGGTCGCGGGTGTACCTGCCGTTGGTATTGAGGTAACTCTGTTCTGATTTCAGGCAGGCTCCGCCGCACCGAGATGTTCATCTCAGCGGCAAAAAAAATATACACGCTCCGGAGCGTTGGCTACAACAGAGCGCATTTGTGAGCAGACGTTATACTGCCAAACGCCTTTTTATCCGGCGACCCCGACCGCGTGTGCGGCGGGGTCGTTTCGGTTTGGATTGGTCAACAGTGGCAATTTTCTCGACGCGGTCAACATCCAGATGAACTTTATTGACACGCCCCAACACGTTCAGCAAAACTTGTACCCGATGTGCCGCCGAAGATGCGGCGCTGACCACCCCGAACATATCTTGAAAGGGTCCGTCGGTGATTTTCACGGTATCGCCCGGCTTCAATGCGGGGGATTTTGCCGCAACATCGGCAGAAAATCCGTCTGCCTTTTGCCGGATGGCGGCTATCACCACTTCCGGCAACGGGATGGGCACGCCATCCACCGCAATGACATAACGCACCCCCGGCGTCCACCGCAAGCGAGAAAATCCGTCTGCGGAAAAATCGTATTTTATGAAGATATAACCGGGGAAAAAAGGTTTGCGTTTTTTGCGGTGTCGCGCTGTCGGCACTTCAATCGAGGGGACAAATGTACGGACACCAATTTCTTGCAACACCGCTGCCACGTGATATTCGCTGTTGGGTTTTGTATGCAACGTGTACCACTGTT
>CAYPNZ010000015.1:0-15535 GCA_964411845.1 uncultured Anaerolineaceae bacterium | reverse complement strand
ATGTGGAAGGTCCCACCATCAATGATGAATTTTTCACCAATACCGACGATATTTTCCGCGCCGACGGCTCGCTCAATTACGATGACCCGCAGCCCGGCGTGGCGAATCTCGAAGCGCTGGATGCGGCACATCCCGAATTTCAAATTATTTGGTTCACGGCGGCGCAGGCTCGGCAGGTAGATTTTGATGCCAACGGCGCACCGCACGTGCAAGTTTTCAACAGTCGGTTGCGCGAGTATGCGGCAAGCCACGGCAAAATCCTGTTCGATTTGGCAGACATCGAATCGTATTTGCCGGACGGCACGCCGTGTTTCGGTATTGATGCCGGCGGTGCACCGGTGGATGTAATGACCGTGTGCGACGAATATGTGAACGAGCGCGTTTCCGGGCATTTGAACCCATTCGGGGCAAACCGGGTTGCTCAAGCCATTTGGGTGATGATGGCACAACTTGCCGGATGGAACGGAGAATAAAATGCCGACAGTCAGTGTTATCATTCCGGCATACAATCAGGGGCATTATTTGGGCAAAGCCATCCGCAGCGTGCTGACCCAAACTTTTGCCGATTTTGAAATTATCGTGGTGGATGACGGCTCAACCGACAATACTCGCCAAGTTGCCCGCAGTTTTTCCGACTCGCGGATGCGGTACATTCACCAGCAGAACGCCGGACTTTCCGCCGCGCGAAACACCGGCATTCGCCACGCCACCGGCGCATTTTTAACCTACCTTGATTCGGACGACCTTTTTTTGCCCGAAAAACTGGCAATATTGCTGGCAAAATTCAATGCCGAACCGGAACTCGGTTTTGTTGCCGGACAAGCCGTGCTGATTGATGAAAACGACCGGCGCATCGGCGAAATTTTCGACAAGCGGCTGCCGGAAGACAGCGCGCAATTGCTGCTGGGCAATCCGCTGCACGTGGGCAGTGTGATGGTTCGCCGCGAATGGCAGGAACGGGTCGGGTTTTTTGATGAAACGTTGCGCTCGTATGAAGATTGGGATATGTGGCTGCGGTTGGCAAAAGCCGGGTGTCGGATGGGCTGGGTGGACAAACCGGTATCGCTGTACCGTTTCCATTCAAACCAAATGACGAGCAACGGGCGGCAAATGACCACCGCCACATTCGCCGTGCTGGAAAAATTGTTCAGCCAAACCGATTTGCCGTCGCGGTGGGCAGAAATGCGCGACAAAGCGTACAGCCGCGCCCATCTGCGCGGCGCGGCGCAGGCATATCAAGCGGAGGATTTTGCGACGGCGGCGGAACATTTGGATACCGCCGCGCGGCTAGACCCCGATTTGCTGGCGGATGACGCGGCGGCGCTGGCAAAATCTATTGCCGGCTGGGCAAATTATGCCAAAACCCGCGACCCGCTGGCGTTTTTGGAAAACGTATATGCCCACCTGCCGGACAGTTTGGCGGTATTGCGTCGGCGGCGCAAGCAAGATGTGGCAGCCGAAGCCATTCAACTGGCGTTTGCGGCGTATTCGCGCCACGATGCCGCCGCGGCAAAAACAGCGGCAATCCGCGCCATCCGCTGCCAACCGAAATGGTTGTTCAATCGCGGCGTGGTCTCGCTGCTGGTAAAATCGTGGTGGCACGCATCGTGAAACGTGATAAATTGGGGTTTGAAACTGAAACCCTGAAACATTAAACGCTATTCCCCAAAAAGAGGCTAAAATATGACGGAAAAAACAAAACGCTCAATCTTCTTTCGCCCGCAGGTGAACCCCTTTGTGATGCTGTTTGTGGAACGGTCGGGCAGCACCTACCTGACCACCCTGCTCAACTCGCATCCCGATGTGTACGCTCAGGGCGAAAAATTCGATGCGCTGAAACAGCAGGGCAAAAGTGCGCGCGACCAACTTGACTGGGCGGAAGCGGTTTTAACCCCGCCGCTGGTGGGGCGCAACAAAGCGCGCGGCTTCAAAACCAAAACGATGGACATTCTCGACCCGACGGCATTCGCCGATTTGATGCGCCGTCGGCAGTGTAAAATTATTCAATTGCAGCGCCGAAATCTGGTGAAGGCGGTCGTTTCCACCGTCAACGCCAAACGGCTGTGGGAAAAAGCGGGCACGTGGAATTTGCTGGACGAAAAAAATCGGCTGTCGGAATTTGCCATCAACCCCGATGTGTTCGATGAATTGTTGCAGCAGCGCATCCAATGGGATGACGAATTGGAAACGTATGTCCAATCGCTGCATCTGCCCACCCTGAAATTATATTATGAAGAATTGCTCACCGATGAAGCCGATTTTGTCCGGCGAATTTACGATTTTTTGGAAATAAAACCGAAACCGGCGCGGGGCATCACTCTGAAAAACACGAGAGACGATTTGCGAAAAGTTTTGCTCAATTTTGATGACCTGCGGGAAAAATATGCCGGCACGCGCTATCAGGCAATGTTCGATGAGGTTTTGCTGCCTGACGCATAAATTGAATGGGCAGCGCATTTGGTGAACGTGGCTTTCACGCCGCTCGGCAAACAGACAAACATCAGATTGAATCTCGGAGGGAGAAAATATATGCCCGGTTTGGTAGGTTTTGTAAAAGATATTTCGGCGGAACAATCGCAAACGCTTTTAACGGCGATGGCGCAAGCACTGGAATCCGCGCCCCGTTTCCGCACCGAATTGCACGCCGGCGACGGCTTCGGGCTGGGGCGGGTCACACTCGGTATTGTAAATGCCGAGCCGCAGCCCGTTTGGAACGCCGACCGCACGTTGTGCCTGTTTATGGAAGGGGAATTGTACAACGCCCCCGAAATGCGGCATCGTCTCGGCGCCGATGCGCCCGCCGGTGATGCCGCGTTGATTTTGCGGCTGTTTGAAAAATTCGGCGATACTTTTGCCGCCGACCTGAACGGCGCGTTTGCCGTGGCAATTTGGGATACCCGCGCCCGCAAATTAACGGTTGCCAACGACCGGATGGGATTGTACCCGCTGTATTATGCCCGATTCAACGGCGAATTGCTGTTCGGTTCCGGCGTGCGGGCACTTTTGGCAGACCCCAATTTGCCCCGTGAAGTGGATTTGGTGGCAATCAGCGAATTTCTGCGCTTTGACCACGCTTTCAATGACCATACCCTGCTGACCGATGTCCATCTGTTGCCGCAGGCTTCGCTGTTGACCTTTGCCGGCGGGAAAATGGATATTCGCCCGTATTGGACGCTGGAATATCCGCGGCAATATAAATTGCAAACCGAAGCGGCACTCATCGAGCAGTTGAACCACTATTTGCGGCAAGCCATCAAACGGCAAGCCCCCGGCGATATTCCCGCGGGAATTTTGCTGAGCGGCGGACTCGATTCGCGGGTAATTTTGGCGATGCTCCGTGACGGAATGGTGGACGAATCGTTTCACGCTTTTACGTGGGGCATCCCCGGCGCGGATGATGTGCGGTTTGCCAAAGAATTGGCGGCAAGAGCCGGTGTGCGCCACCATTATTTTGAGTTGAAACCCGATTGGCTGCTCGATATGGCGGCGGAAGGCGTGCGTGCCACCGATGGTCTGGGGAATATCATCAACCTGCATGCTATGGCAACCCTAAAAGAAGAAGCCGAATTCGCCAAAATCATCTACAAAGGGTTTATGGGCGATGCAATGTTCGGTTTCGCGCTCAAACGGCAATTTTGGGGCGACTATCCCCCCGAAGTGGAAAGCGATGTACATTTGCAGGTGCACGATTCGCAAGGCGTGGTTTATTACACCCCCGCCGAAGAAGCGCAACTGTACACCGATGCGTTTCGGCAGCGGGTGGGCACACAGGTGATGGACGAATATCGCGCCGGTATGCAGCGTGCCGGAGTGACACAATTGGCAAACCAGCGGTTGTATTTCGACCTGACCCAGCGTGTACCGCGAATGACCATCAACGGGGTGGAAGTAACGCGCAGCCGCACAATGGTTCGCTTGCCCTTTGCCGACAACGATTTGCTCGATTTTGCGCTGACTGTGCCACCCGGTTTTCAATTCGAGCGGCATTTGATGCAGCTGGCATTTGTGCAGGCATACCCCAAATTGGCGCAGGTGCCGTTTACCGGCACGGGCTTGCCGATGCTTGCCTGTGCCCGCGAAGTGCGCATCCGCGCTTGGCGGTTGATTCGCTGGCATCTGCGAAAAATCGGGCTGGAAAAACTCGCCGGGGCGGAACGCCGCCCGTACAAAGATTACAACAACTGGTTCCGCACGGTTCTGCGCGGCTGGGTGGAAGAAACACTGCTCAGCCAACGCGCATTGGCGCGGGGATATTTCCGAGCGGATTATGTCCGGCAACTGGTTTCGGAGCATATGGCGGGCGCAGACCACACCAGCCGTTTGGGGGCGCTGCTCACCATCGAATTGTGGCACAAGCAGTTCATTGATTGACCCGTTTATTTCTCACCGGAGATTTTTAAAACTATGAAAATTGGCATCGCCATTGAAGAAACGTGGGATTTCCTCCACGAAATATACGCCGATTTGTCGGCGCACCACCAAACCGACCTGTTTTCCCGCCGCGAAATTCGGCTGCCGGTGTTGAGCGGCAGGGTGAACCGCCGCCTTTTTCGGCGAGATATGCGGAAATTCTTGCAGGCAAATGATGCCGTCTTTTTTGAATGGGCGAGCGGTTTGCTGGCAGCCGCCACCCGGTTGCCCAAAACGTGCGGCATCGTTACCCGACTCCATCGGTATGAAATGTACCGGTGGGCGGATAAAATCAACTGGGATGCGGTGGACACGGTTATTTTGGTCAGTCAGGCAAAATACAACGAATTCGCCGCCCGTTTCCCCGAACATATTGCCAAAGCGGTGGTCATCCCCGAAGCCGTTTCGCCACAGCGGTTTCAATTCGTGCCGAAAAAATTCAGCGGCGATATTGGTATTTTGTGCCATTTAAAGCCCCGCAAGCGGGTGTATGAATTGATTTTGGCATTTTACGAACTTTCCAAACGCCGCGATGACCTGCGATTGCACATCGGCGGCGGCGAAGCGGCGGCATTCGGCGAGTATGCCGAGGCGTTGCGCGCACTGGTGGAAAAACTGGGCTTGCAGGATAAAATTACGTTTTACGGGCACATCTCAAAACCCGAAACGTGGTATCCCAAAATAGATATTTACATTTCCAACGGTTATTCGGAAGGGTTGCAGGTGTCGCCGATGGAGGCGATGGCGACCGGCTGTTATGCGCTGTCGCACCATTGGGACGGCGCGGACGAACTTTTGCCGCCGGAAAATCTGTTTTTTTCCGAAGCCGAACTCATCGAGCGCATCGAGCGGTACTGCGCCCTTTCCGATGCCGAACACGCTGCCGCGCGGGAAAAAATGCGGGCGTTGGTCGTCGAAAAATTCAACGTGGACAAAACGAAGGTACAAATCCGCCGGTTGGTTGAAGCGGCGGCGGAACGGTATTCAAAATGAAAATCGGTTACATTATGCAACAGGGCGTGGAAATTCGCCGCCCGCCGTTTAACGGACCGGCGAACCACGTGCGCCACATCGTGGAAGAATTTTGGCGCGCCGGGCATTCGGTGCGGGTGGTGGTGCGGCTCGACGGTGTAATTTGGCAATCGGATGACCTGCGCGATTTTTCGCCGGTGGGGGCAACCGGGCTGGATGCGGGCTTGCCCCGTTTGGCGGAACGCATTGTACGGCGAACGCAGTCGGCATTGCACTTGCCATATTTCGATTTTTTTGAAAGCCTGCGTTTTGCGCTGGCGTGCCGGCAGGCGTTATCCGGTTTCGATTTGCTGTACGAGCGCATCGGCTGGCCCCATTATGGCGGCGCGCTGGCATCGCGGCTGATGCGCATCCCGCTGGTGCTGGAAGATAACGGCGACCCGCTGCACGATTTGGAATCGAAGGGGGAAGCGCCGACCGGCATTCAGCGGCGGGTATCGCTGGCGCTGATGCGTTGGGGCATTCGCCGGGCGGCACACATCGTTTCCACCGGCGAAGGCTGGCGGCGGCAATTCATCAACCGCTGGCAGGTATCGCCGGAAAAAGTTTCGGCAGTGGAAAACGGCACCACGTTGGTGCAGGTTCAGCGGCGGGAAAACCTGCGCTCATTTCAACCGGAAACGGCTGATGAACCGGTCACGCTGGTATATGTCGGCGGATTTTATCCGTGGCACGGTATGCCGGTATTGCTGCCCGCATTTGCCCGCGCTTTGAAACGGGGCATCCGCGCCGAATTACTGTTGATTGGCGCGGGTGACGGCTTTACCGAGGCGCAGCAGTTGGTTGCCGAGTTGGGCATTGCGCACGCGGTGACGTTTGCCGGACATCGCAGTCCCGCCGAATTTGCCCCGCTGCTGGCACAAGCGGACATCGGCGTGTCGCCGTATTGCGGCTGGAAAGAGTTTTCGGGCTTGAAAATTTTGGATTACAAAGCTTCCGGGCTGCCCACCATCGCTTCCGGCGAAAACGGACAACCGCCCACGGTGACGCACGGCAAAACGGGGCTGATTGTGCCCCCCTGTGATGAAGATGCGCTGTGCGATGCCATTGTGCAGTTGAGTACCGATGCTCGCTTGCGGCGGCAAATGGGACAAACCGCCCGTTTGGAAGCGGAAAAAATGCACGGCTGGCATCACACGGCGGCGGCGCTGGAAAAAATTTTCGCGGCGGTCGGCAACACCTGAAAGAGGAAAAAGTTAATGGAAAAAGGATTGGTCAGTGTGATGATGCCCGCATACAACGCGGAACAATTCATCGCCGAAGCGATTGACAGTGTGCTGGCGCAAACATATTCTCGGTGGGAACTGCTGGTGGTTAACGACGGTTCCACCGATGCCACGGCGGATATTGTGGCGCGATATACCGACCCGCGCATCAAACTCATCCACAAAAAAAACGGCGGCGAAGCATCGGCGCGAAATATGGCGCTTGACCACAGCACCGGCGAGTTTATCGCCTATTTGGATGCGGACGATGCCTATTTGCCGCACCATCTTTCGGTGCTGGTGGATTACCTCAATGCGCATCCCGACCGTGACGCGGTTTATACGGATGGTTTCCATTTCGACCAAACGGGCAAGCGACTGCAACCGCTGTCTGCCCGCCGCCGGGGACCTTTTGAGGGGCGAATTTTCGAGGAGGTGGTGCGCGCGTCCGATGTTTTCGGACCGCCGCTGTGTGTGATGCTGCGGCATCGGTTGGTTGCAGACCACCGGCTGCGATACGATACCCGCATCGTCATCGGTCCCGATTGGGATTTTTTCGTCCGTTTCGCCGACCTCGGCACGTTTGGGTATGTGGATGACCGCACGTGTTTGTATCGTGTGCACGAAACCAACATTTCGGTGCAGGTGGGTATGCAACGCCGAGCCGGTTATTTGGCAATCTGCCGCGAAAATGCCATCAAATTGCCGAATTTCGGCACGTGTTCGGCGGAAACACGCGCCGCCGTCTTTTACGATTTGCTCATCAACCTGCTGGCGGGTCAACCGGAAAAGCAAGCCGCCGTGACGGAATGGACACAGTTTCAAGCCTTGCCCGCTGCCGACCAAGCCCGTTTGCTGCGTTTGCTGGCAAGCCGGTCGCTGTTGGCGGGAAACGACCAGCCGGAATTTACCCGCCGCTGGCTGGCGGAATCTCGCCGGCTCAACCCTGCCGATAAACGCGGGGCGGTGCTGGCGGCACTGTACCGCATTCACCCCGCTGTAAGCCGTGCTTTTCTGCGCTTGAAGTCAGGGCGTCGCCCCCGCACGGTCAACACCCCCCTTGGCGATGTGAAATAGTTAGAAATAGTTATAATTTTTACGATTAGAAAAGTTAGATTTTGGTGTATTTCAATAGTGTCGGTACACTACTGGTATGCACCGTCGCATAAGTTTATAGGGTAACCGTTCCTGCCGTGGTTTTACATTGATGCCCACGTGTTGTCGGTTACCTCTTGTCATTTTTATTTTTATTATTTTCGGAGGAATTATGCGTAAAAAACCTATTTATCACCTATTGGAATTATTGTTGGCTTTTTCAAAACGAAAACACATTATCGGAACGGCAATCATTATGGCTTTGGTGTTGGTTCAAAGCCATCGTTCATTTTTAGACGTTGCCGCTCAAGCCCCGCGTGGCGAATCCGTTTCGCCGTTGGCACAAACTGCGCCGGCTCAGGCGCTCATCACCGTTGACCACACCTCCATTGCGCTGTTCGACCAAATTCCCGACCAGTACATTCAAGCCGCGGCAAATTTGAACATGCTTTTCATTGACCGCTCTGTGGGTGGGAATATCAATGAAGGACTGGATTGCCTGTCATACGAATCGGATGAAGCCGCGCCCAGCCGGTGCAGCCGCTATACCCACGTTGACTCGCGTTACTCGGTTGACCCCAGTGTGGTCAGTTGGTTCCATCCCGGTGGATACGACCGCAGCAACTGGGATTTTCTGTATTGGGAGCAACTGCCCGATGCCGTGCGAAGTGCAAACGGCAATTGCAGCAGTTGGGACCAAAAAACGCAGTGTTTCATTGATTTTATGAGCGACGGCACCATCAATCAATATGATGTTGTGTCGTATCAATTCAGTTATTTGATGGTTACCGACGGCGCGACCATTGATGACCAGCCGGGCGGTTTTTTCTGGGATAACAGCAACCTTACGGATGAATTCGACTTGGAAAATTTTGAAGCCCAGCATCCCGATAAAACTTTTATTTATTGGACGACCAGTTTGGCGCGCAGCATCGGCACAACCGATTCGGATAATTTTAATGACCAGATGCGGCAATATGCCAACGACCACGGCAAAATTCTGTTCGATGTGGCGGACATTCTGTCGCACGACCCGGACGGCAACCCGTGTTACGATAACCGCGATGGCGTGCCGTATGACAACGGCAACACATCTGAAAACCATCCCGATGACGGGCAAAACTTGTTGGCAATTTGTCCGCAATATACCACCGAAGTTGACGGCGGGCATCTGGGTAGTGTGTCGGCGGGCATGATACGGGTATCGGAAGGCTTTTGGGTACTGATGGCGCAAATTGCCGGCTGGAATCCCGACACAACGAACCCCACCCCGCCGCGGGTGCAATCAATTTCGCCGGCGAATGGGGCGACGGATGTGGCGGTGGATGCGCAGCCGGTCATCAATTTCAACAAGGCGATGAACACCGGCAGCGTATCGTACACCGTTTCGCCGAACCCCGGCGGGGTGACGGCATCGTGGAACGGTGCGGGCACGCAATTGACGCTGGCGCACAACGATTTCTCGTTTTCGACGGCGTACACAATCACCGTTACCGGCGGTACCGATTTGGACGGCAACGGGTTGGAAGATGTGCCGTATGGCTGGACGTTCTCCACGGAAGCGCCGCACGCGGATTTGAGTCTGGGTATGCAGGCAAGCGGTCTTTTCGTCTCGCCGGGTGATTGGGTAACGTTTACCCTGACCGTCGCCAACGCCGGTCCTGTTTCGCCCGTGGTGGCAACCGTAACCGACCAATGGTTTCCCGCGAACGGGGTTAGCGAAATTGTCGGGCTTCCGGCAAATTGTCAGGTTAATATGGGCAGCGGCTCTTTTTCGATGGGGGGGATTACCTGCACCAATGTAACGTTGACCGCGGGCGCATCGCCCACCCAAATTGAATTCTCGATGCGGCTTGCCGATGCCTTCGCCGACCCGTTGAGCAATCAGGCTGCTGTTGCCGCCGTTGATACCACGCTGACAGAGGACAATCCGGCAAACAACTCGGCGCTTGCTTTGGTAAACCCGTTGCAATTTTTCCTGCCGCTGATAATGCGATAACAAATACAAGGCTTACGCAGTCTTCACCCTTCGATACACCCTAACGGGCTACTCAGGGTGCAACACATCCCGAGTAGGCTCGACCGCCGGGAGCGCCGTATCGAAGGGGGTGTTTGGCAACCACTTTGCGTCAGTCGTGAACATACAAATGTGACGGTGTTCTGCGCCACTCGGCTTTTTGCCGAGTGGCGTTTTTTTGTATTTTCAAACGTTTTGATGTGTCAAACGCGACAGTAAAATCTTTGGATAGATTTTCTAACTATTTTCTAGCGTTTTTCTCACAGCTTTACCACAAAAAATTGTTAGACTATTAGCGTTCAACATGGCGTGTTAATTGAGATACGGGAGATAAATCAGGTATGAAAAACACTTTTGACTATTTAATTCTTGGAGCGGGTCCGGCGGGTTTGCAATTAGGGTATTTCCTTCAAAAAAATAATCGGGATTATATGATTTTGGACAAAGCAACCAAACCCGGTTCGTTTTTTGTCAGTATGCCACGCCATCGAATGTTGATTTCTATCAATAAGGTGCACATTGGCACGGATGACCCGGTGGCTCGGTTGCGCTGGGATTGGAATTCGCTGTTAAACGAAGACGAATCGCTGCAATTTAAAAATTACTCCACAGAATACTTCCCCGATGCGGATGTGCTGGTGCGGTATCTGGCGGACTTTGCGGCAAAATATAACCTGAACATTCGCTATAACACCAAAGTGGTCAGTGTGAAAAAAGTAGACGGCAACTTTGTCCTCAGCGATGCTCGCGGCAATACCTACACCGCAAAACGGCTGGTAATAGCCAGCGGCATCGGCACGCCGTACATTCCTGATATTCCCGGTGCGGAACTGTGCGAAAATTACACCAATCATTCCACCGACCCGCAAAAATATACCAACAAGCGGGTGATGATTGTGGGCAAAGGCAATTCTGCATTTGAAACGGCGGATAATTTAATTGGCACTGCCGCCGCTATCCACATTTGCAGTCCGGAATCGGTGAAATTTGCATGGCAAACTCATTATGTGGGTAATTTGCGTGCCGTAAACAACAATTTTTTGGATACGTATCAGTTAAAATCGCAAAATACGGTCATTGATGCCTCGATTGAACGAATTGAAAAAGACGGCGATAAATTCCGAGTACATTTGGCATATACCCACGCACAAGGGCAAAAAGCCGTTGTGGAATATGACCACGTTATTTTCTGCACCGGTTTCCGTTTCGACCCCGCATTTTTCGGCGATGAATTGCAGCCGGCACTGACACACGGCGGGCGGCTGCCCGCCCAAACCGCCGAATGGGAATCTACCAACATCCCCGATTTGTATTATGCCGGCGTGCTAATGTCTGCCTGCGATTACAAAAAAACGATGTCGGCGTTCATTCACGGTTTCCGGCACAATATTCAGGCGTTGAGCAATGTTTTTGAAGTGAAATATCATGGGCAGCAATGGCCCCATGAAACCATTGCCGCCACTCCCCAAGCCGTCACCGACAAAATTATTAACCGTGTCAATCGCGCGCCGGAAATGTTTTTGCAGCCCGGTTTTCTGTGCGATGTGATGGTGGTGAACGAAGAATCAGGCACGGCGGATTATTTTAACGGGGTGCGAATGCACTATGCGCTGGACAGTCATTTCAGCCGCAACCCCCATTATTACACCATCAGTTTGGAATACGGTCATTTTATGGGCGACCCGTTCAGTATCGAACGTGACCCCGACCCCGAAGCCGCAACGGATGCCGCGTATCTGCACCCCGTCATTCGCCATTACAGTTACGACCGGCTCGTCAGCGAACACCACATTCACGATGATTTGGAGAGTCAGTGGTACAAAGAAATTTACGTGTCGCCCGCGCTGGCTTATTTTGAAACCCAATTGAACCCGCAACCGGCGGTGGCGATGGACGCAGTTGCAAAATAACCAAACTTTCCGAAGGATACGCCCATAATGCGCATCGCGTTGTATCACAATCTGCCTTCGGGCGGCGCCAAACGCACCCTCACCGAATCCGCCAAACGGTTGGCGGCAACCCATCACGTTGATGTATTTACGCTTGCCGGCGCGAACCACAGTTTTGCCGATTTGCGCCCGTATGTTGCCGGACACACCGTCTTTCCCTTTCGACCGCGTCCGTTGTTTCAATCGCCGTTTGGGCGGCTGAACCAACTGGTGCGGTTGGTTGACTTGCTTCGGCTGGAAAAAGTAATGCAGGCAGTGGCGCAAACCGTCAACCGCGGCGGTTATGATGTCTTGCTGGCGCACCCCTGCCGGTTTGAAAAAAGTCCGTCGCTGTTAAATTACGCTGCCATCCCGAGCGTTTACTATTGCCAGGAACCGTTGCGGCGGCTGTATGAGCCTGCACCCTTTCGCCCGTACGACGACATTGCCAGCCCGCGCCGTCGGTTGCTGAACCGGCTTGACCCGTTGCCGCCCCTTTATTTCAACACGCTGAAACGAATTGACCGCCGCAACACTCGCCGCGCCGATGCCGTGCTGGTTAATTCCGAATTTATTCGCGCTGCCGTGCGCAAAATTTACGGCGTGGAAGCCGCGGTCAGTTACCACGGCATTGATGCGGATACCTTCCGCCCGCTGGCAGTGGAAAAACGGCACATCGTGCTGTCGGTGGGGTCGCTGACGCCGCTCAAAGGGTTTGATTTTCTCATCGAAACGATGGCAAAACTGCCGCCGGCAAATCGTCCCGTGCTGGTAATCGTCAGCAATTTTCAAAATCCGCCCGAAAAACAATATTTGCAGCAGTTGGCAGCCGAGTTGGGGGTGACGGTGGACTTTTTGACGGACATCAGCGATGCGGCACTGGTGAAACTTTACAATCAAGCAAAGGTGGTGGCATATGCCCCGCTGCGCGAACCGTTCGGGCTGGTACCGCTGGAAGCGATGGCGTGTGGCACACCGGTGGTTGCCGTGCGCGAAGGGGGCATTCCCGAAACGGTCGTCCACGGGCAAACGGGAACATTGGTTCAGCGAGATGCGGCGCAATTTGCCGATGCCATTGCCGCGCTGCTGGAAAATTCGGCGTTGGCGGCGGAATACGGCAAAAACGGGCGGGCGCACGTGCTGCAAAATTGGACGTGGGCGCGGGCGGCAGCCACTGTGGAATCTCACCTTGCCGCGGTTTGCCGGACGGATGTTTCGGCTGTATCTGCGGCATAAACGGCGAATCAATGACGGCAACTTCAATGCTGGCAAAAATAAAACAGGTGCGCAATGCGTGGTATCCGTGGCTGCGAACCTTGCCGGTCGAAATAAAAATTTTAACCGGACACCGAAATTACACGCCATTCATCATTTTGGGGCGCTCGCGCGTCGGTTCCAACTTTTTGCGCGGCTTGCTGAACGCACACAGCCAAATTACCGCTTTCGGCGAAATTTTTCGGGATGTGACCGACACCGATTGGGACCACACGGGCTATTTCCAATCGGCGCAAACGGTTACCGCGCTGCAAAACGACCCGGCGGCATTTTTGCGGGAAAAACTATTTGGCAGATTTCCGCGCTATCTCAAAGCGGTGGGTTTTAAAATTTTTTACTATCACGCGCCGAACACCAATGTGTGGGCGTATCTGCAAGCCGAAACGGGCATTCGGGTTATCCACCTGAAGCGGAAAAATATCCTGAAAACACATCTTTCGCGGAAAAAAGCCGCCGCCACCGACCTTTGGGTAAAAACATCGCACCGGCAGGAACGGCAAACAACGTTTGAGTTGGATTATGACGAATGCTTGAGCGACTTTATTCGCACGCGGCAATGGGAACGAGAATTCGATGCGTTTTTTCAATCGCACCCGATGCTGGAAATTTTTTACGAAGACTTGGCGGCAAATCGGGCGCGGGAAATGCGGCGGGTTGAACAATTTCTGAATGTGGATTTTGAGGAAGTTCAGCCGTCCACCCGCAAGCAGTCAAAAGCAAAACTATCGGAAACTATTCTCAATTACGACACGCTGAAAAGTCGGTTTGCCGGTTCGGAGTGGGAAGTTTTTTTTGAAGATTGACGGGAGCACTTTATGGATTTTTCTTGGTCTGACGAGCAGTTGAAATACCGCAGCGCGGTGATTGAATTTGCCCGCAAAGAATTAAATTATGATGTGGCAGCCCGTGACCGGGCGGACGAATTTCCGCGGGAAGCGTGGCAAAAATGCGCTCGGTTCGGTATTCAGGGACTGCCGTTTCCCGAAGCATACGGCGGCGCCGGCGCAGACATTATGACCACTATGCTCACCATGGAAGGGCTGGGGTACGGCTGCCGCGATAACGGGCTGATTTTTGCGATGAACGCGCAAATGTGGAGCGTGCAAATGCCCATTTTGTCTTTCGGCACGGATGCGCAGAAAGAAAAATACCTGCCCGGCATGTGCCGCGGCGAAATTATCGGCGCGCACGGTATGAGCGAACCCGATTCCGGTTCGGATGCGTACAGCCTGCGCACCCGCGCCGAACGGGTTGACGGCGGATATGTGCTCAACGGCAGCAAAACCTTTGTAACCAATGCCCCGGTGGCAGATGTGGCGCTGGTTTTTGCCACCGTCAATCCCGCCCGAAAAATGTGGGGCGTAACCGGCTTTCTGGTGGAAAAAGGTACGCCGGGGTTTACCATTGGCAAACCGATTGACAAAATGGGGCTTCGCACCGCGCCGATGGCGGAACTGATTTTTGAAGATTGTTTCATCCCCGCAGAAAACCGGCTGGGACCGGAGGGGGCGGGGTCGAACATTTTTAACGATTCGATGGAATGGGAACGGAGTTGCATTCTCGGCAGCCATATCGGCGCGATGGAGCGTCAAATCGAAGAGGCGGTGCAATATGCCAACGAGCGTGAGCAATTCGGGCAAGCCATCGGCAAATTCCAGTCGGTGGCAAATCGCATTGTGGATATGAAAGTTCGGTTGGAAACGGCGCGGCTGTTGCTGTACAAAGTAGCGTGGCTCAAAAAACAGGGCAAGTCGGCGGTAATGGAAGCCGCGCTGGCAAAACTGTATCTCAGCGAAAGTTTTGTGCAATCCGGTTTGGATGCTGTGCGCACCTATGGCGGCTACGGCTATATGACCGAATTTGAAGTGGAACGTAACTTGCGTGATGCCATCGGCGGTATGCTTTATTCCGGCACGTCCGACATTCAGCGCAATATCATCGCCCGTTTGATGGGGCTGTAAGCGAGGTGGCTTGATGGTATATTTATTGCACCAAGCAATAGACAAAGCGGCAGAACGATTTCCCGATAATGAAGCCGTCCGTTTTTCCGGGCGCAGCTTGAATTATGCGGAATTGAAGCAGCGCACCGACCGGCTGGCGGCTGTTTTGATGGCGCGCGGTGTGTCACGCGGCGACCGGGTGGGTATCTACCTGAAAAAAAGTTTGGAATCGATTGTGGCAATTTACGGCATTTTAAAAGCCGGTGCGGCGTATGTGCCGCTTGACCCTTTTGCGCCGACCGCCCGTTTGAGTTTTGTCATTCAAGATTGCGGCATCCGCACGCTGGTAACCGACAACGCTCAACTGCATTTTGTGCGCGAAATGATGGGGCAGGGCGCAACGCTGGAACATCTGGTGGGGGTATCGCCGCAACCATCGCTGCCGGCATCTACCATCCCGTGGGAAGAAGTATACGCCACCGAAGTGGATACACTGCCGGATGTCGGTGCTATCGAGCAAGATTTGGCGTACATTCTGTACACCTCCGGTTCCACCGGCACGCCCAAAGGGATTATGCACACCCATCACAGCGGGTTGAGTTTTGCTCGCTGGGCGGCGGAAACCTATGGCTT
>CAYPNZ010000014.1:346-15566 GCA_964411845.1 uncultured Anaerolineaceae bacterium | reverse complement strand
ATTTTCAGCGGGCGGTTGACGCTGGAAACAAACCGGCGGCAGTTTGTCTCGCCCACAAAAGTGTATACCCCGCTGGCGGTGACACACCCCGAATCTCACACGGAGGCGGTGGTTATCAACCCGGAGCGCCGGCAGTTGCGGGCGTTAAAATCGCTGCCACCGCCGACCCCGCACGTTGTTGCTACCCCGCCGTTAAACTTGCCGCCCACCGATGTGGTTCGGTTGAGCAGCCAAATTGTCGCCGATGACCCGCCGCCGGCTTTCGGGGTTGATGTCCCCCCACCCCCCAACACCGGCGGTGTTTTTCGATAATTTCGGGTACAGTTGACGATTTTTCGGCATTGCAGTATCATCCGATTAAATAACGCGGCGTGCCGAAATAATCCGCACGCCGACCGAGGGCTTGCAATGCGGAATTCTTGGCTGGATAGTCTTTCGCCCCAGCGGCGGACAACCTATACCCTGTTATTTTTGGCAATTGTGATGACCCTGCCGTGCTATTGTGTGGGTTTCGCTTTGTTGAACACGCCTGCTCGCACCCCGGCGGCGCAGCAATTTTTTACGCCGACCCCCTATATTTGGACACCCAGCCCCACCGCCACATCGAACATTCCCACGCCGACCCCCTTTTTGCCCATCGAAACACCCACGCCCACCAACACGCTTGAACCCACACCGACACAGTATTTCCCCACGGTGGTGCCCACTGCCACGCCAACTTTCACCCGCGTGCCGCCCACCGCCACCCCCACTGCTTCGGCGACCCCCACTTTAACGCCAACCGCCACTTTTACTCCCACAGCAACCGCCACGGCAACGCCCACGCCAACACTAACCCCGCCGCCAACCCCGTCGGGTGAAGAACCGACACCGGTTCCGCTGTAACCGTGTTACGCCATAACCGTTTGCAGACGTTCTTTTTCGGTAACGGTTAAAATTTTACTCAAATCCAACAGAATGATGAGCCGGGTATCTACTTTTGCGATGCCGGTAATAAACGCCGTATCAACGCTGCTCACCATCGGCGACGGCGGTTCGATGTTGTCTTCCGGCACGCGCACCACTTCCGTAACGGCATCTACCACCATCCCTGCCATCACGCCGTTCATTTCCACCACAATGATGCGCGTATCTTTTGTTTCGGCGGCTTGAGGTAATTTGAACCGTTTGCGCAGGTCAATCACCGGAATAACCACCCCGCGCAAATTGGTAATGCCTTCCACAAAATCGGGCACGTGCGGCATTTTGGTAATTTCCTGCACTTTTATAATGCTTTCCACCGTGACGATGTTGACACCGTAATGCTCTTCTCCCAGTTTGAAGATGACGAATTGATTTTCCATAAAAAACTCCCCTAAAATGAAGTGTGAATGAGCCGGTGCTGAAAAAATCCGAATGCCGGTTTATGACTGTTGCAATGCATCATGCAAGTTATCCAAATAGCTGACAATTTGCGCCGACAGCGTTTCAATTCTCGGCAGATAGGCTTGGGCTGCCGCCACATCTCCCGCGTTGTAAGCGTGAACGCACTCGGTAACAATTTTATGCAGTTCCGTGTGCGGTGTTTCCAGAGCGATGAACGGCTCCCAATCGCCGAAATCCTCTTGCCCGCGTCCGTAAAACCATTTGCCCAGCGTGCAAGCGGTGTGGTCGCTGATGTTTTCTTCCGACAACTGCAATTTTCCTGCCAGCATCGCTTCAACATTGGTTACCCAGGTGCGGTGCGCTCGGCGGAACATATCAACCTGTATTAAAAATTCGGAGCCGGTTTCCAGATGAAAATGTGAAACCAGCGAAATAAGATTGTCTGCCATATCGCTGAGTGAATGCGCCGATGCGATGGTTTGGTTCACTTGCCGGTGCATTTGCTCGGCGGTGTCGCTGATGTCTTGAATGATGGCGGTATTTTCTTCCGAAATGCTGACGATGGATTCCAATTCATCGGAAACGGCGGTTGCGCCGGCGGTCATTTCTTCGGCGGCGGCGGTATTTTCTTCTATCACCGCCGACACGGTTTCGACGCTGTTATTCAGTTCATCGGCGGCACTGCGCATTTTGTCGGCGGCGCCGGCAATACCGGAAACTTGTTCGTTCACGGTTTCAACCACTCGCAGAATGTTGTGCAGGGCGTTGCCGGCTTCATCTGCCAAAGTTGTGCCGATTTCCACCTCACGGGTACTTTCATCCATGGCTGCAACGGCTTCGGCAACAGTTGATTGGATGGCTTGAATGAGTTGCGCAATTTCTTTGGCTGCCCCCGCCGATTTTTCTGCCAATTTACGAACTTCATCGGCAACCACGGCGAACCCGCCAACCTGCAATTGAAATTGCGAAACACTGGTGGCATGGTATCCAACCTGCACAATGCCCGCCGTATCTTTGCGCGGCACGCCGACATATTTGTACAATTGATTGTCAATACTGCGCCGTTGGGTGGGCTGAATGATAACCCCTTCGGACATACGAATGAGTTTGCGGAATTCGTGCGCTTGGTCATTGGGGTCATCCGGGAAGCGAAAACCAAGCAGGCTGGCATCGTCACTGAAAACAATGACGCCGTCGTCATCGGTAATGCAGATGTTGTCAATATTGGCGGCGCGTGCCAATTGTCGCCAATAATCGCGCGGGTAGTTGCCATCATGTTGGGTCATCAATTCTGCCAGCAAATTGGCTTGAACGGCGAGCAATTGTCCGAGCAGTGTTTCAATTTGCTGACGCGAGTGTGCGCTTGTGCGGGCGGCTTCGATGGCGGCGTTGAGTGCCAATAAATTGGTTTGCGAGGCAATATCGTCAATGGTGGCAACAATTTTGCCGATTTTTGCCGACCATTTCCCCATTTCTTGCATTTTTGTGGCAGCCTGTCCCACTTTTGTTTTGATTGCGCCCATACCGGTGATGGCTTCTTCAATGGTGGTTGCGCCGTTGCGGGCGGTTTCTGCCGCTTGTGCCGAACCGGATGCGCTTTGTTGGGCACTGTGTGCCACCGCTTGAATGATGCCGTCCAACTGCCGGGTCATTTCTATGGTGCGGTTGGCGGCGTTGGCTTGTTCTTGCGCGCCGGCGGCAACGCCTTCGATGGCTTTTACCACCTGATTGACGGTGTGCGATGCTTTTTCGATGCTGGCGGTTTGGGCGGTACTCCCATCGGCTATCTGCTCGATGGTGTCGGTAACGTGTTGGGTGGTTTGCCCGGATGTGGTGGCTATTTCGGTGAGTTGTTGAGAAGCGTTGCTGACATATTCCGCCATGCCGGATACTTGACTGACCAGTTCGCGCAAATCCGCTATCATCCGGTTGAAAGAAATGCTGAATATATCTTTGTCGGAACGCGGTTCAATTTGCACGGCAAGATCACCGTCGGCAATGGTTTGTGCGATGTGTGCCATATCGTTGAAATAATGAATTAACTTTTCAAAGGCTTGTCCCACAATCCCCAGTTCATCTTTCCGTGAGAAAACTTTTTGGGTGGTGGTTTTCTCAACGCCGGTGAGGGCGGCATCGCCCACGGCAAGCCGTTCCGCCGCTGCGGTTAACACTTGCAGGGGTTGGGTCATCTGTTTGGATACAAAATAGGAACTGCCTAATACCAACCCGATGACAACCACAAACATAATTACCACAAATCGAAAAAGTTGGTTGATGGCGGCAAAAGCCTCGCTTTTTTCCACTTCCGCCAAGATTGCCCAGTCGAGCCCGGGAATTTCAAGCGGGCGATATGCCGACAATACGGTCTTTCCGGCATAATTTTGGGTAACACGCACGCCAACCTCGCCCATCAGTGCGGCATTGGCGGCATCGGTATCTACTTTCTGTTTTAACAGGGTGCTTTCCGTGCTGAAACGAGAATCGGTGCGCATGGCTTTATCTGCGCCGATGAGATAAGTTTCACCGGTTTGGCTGGAACTGTGTTTCTCGGTCATCAGCCGGTTGATTTCATCAATGGGCAGTTGAAAAACCAACACGCCCAATTTAGTGCCGTCGGTATCGAATATCGGTGCGGCGACAAAAGACGCGGGCAGTTGTTGGGGACCATACGGGGCAAAATCAACGATAGTGGTAAAATCGGGGTCATCGCTGTTGGCTGCCAGCCGAAACGCTTTGCCCAAATTGGTATCGGCATAACAGCCGTGTTTCAAATCTGCGCCGTAATCATCGCCTTTGGCAGCCGTATATTCCACAAGACCAGTTTTTGAACTAATCAAAAATAGGTCGTAATAACCGTAATTTTCGACAATTTTTTGCAAGTAACCGTGCAACCGGCTGTGCAGGGCGCTATAAGCGCTGCCATCTTTGGCGTTGCTCAGATTTGATTTACCCCGATATAGCGAAATATATTGTTTCATCTGCTCGGCGGGTGTGTTGCCGTAGCGGTTGGCATCGGATTGGACGACCAAATTCAACGAGCGCATCCCGTCAATAATGGTCGGATTTTGAGCCAACACGTGCGCGTCTTTGATGCGTTCGGCGAAGAAATCTTCTACCTGAGCGGCTTTTATGTCGCGCACGGCAATTAAATTGCCGGTGGCGGCGGTTTGCAATGCCGATTGCGCTTTCCACAAGCCGATGATACCAACCACAATGAGCGGGAACAACGCAACGATGACAAATGCCAGTAGTAGTTTCCCCCGCAGAGATTGTCGAAATGGAAGGGTGCTTGTTGATGAATGGGTCATAGATCTATCCTCTGGTTAAAAGATGTACCCGCTTAATGCAAAAACAACGGATATTTCCGTGAACGGAATATATCATCGCAAAATTTGTAGGGGCAGGGAACCCGTTCCTGCCCAATTTTCGGGTGACCACAGGTGTTGCCCCTACTTGATTTGCATTAAATTGTAAATTGTTTCGCCGCGTTTCGCAGTGATGTTGACAGCTCATCCAGCACTTGCGCCGAGGCGATACCTTCTTCAACTTGCGCGTTCATTTCTTCTGCGCCGGCGGTAATTTCTTCGATGGCGGCGCTGTTGTTTTGTACCAGCGTAGAGATATTTTCTATTTGGTCCAGCACTTCGGTGGCGCTGGCAGCCATCTCTTCGGTGGCGGCGGTGTTCTCTTCAATGACTGCCGAAACGGTTTCCATTGCGGCAACCAATTCGCCCGAGGCAGCGCTCATTTCACCGGAGGCGCTGGCAATTTCCGAAACTTGTTGCTCCACGGCATCCACCGCTTGCAAAATGTTGTTCAATGCCCGATTGGCTTGGTCGGCTTTGGTAACACCGTCGCCGACCGCCATTTCACCGGCGCTCATTGCCGATACCGCTTCGGCGGCAACTTGCTGAATGCCTTCAATTAACTCGGCAATTTCACCGGTTGCCCCCGCCGATTTTTCTGCCAATTTCCGCACTTCATCGGCAACCACGGCAAACCCTTTGCCGTGTTCCCCGGCGCGAGCGGCTTCGATGGCGGCATTCAGCGCCAGCAGGTTGGTTTGGTCGGCGATGTCGTCAATGGTGGCAATAATCTCGCCGATTTGCTCGGAACGCTGCCCCATTTCTTGCACGCGCTGCCCCAGTGCGCTAACGGCGGTGCGAATTTCGCCCATGCCGGTAACCAGTTGGTTAATGGCATCCGAACCGTCTTCGGCGGTTTTTTTGGCGGCAACTGCCCCTTCGGCACTCTGTGTTGCATTTTGAGCAACAATTTCGATGGTGCTCGTCAATTGGTTGGTCAGTTCGGCGGTGCGCGATGCGGCGGCGGCTTGCTCTTGCGCCCCCTGCGCCACACCCTCTATTGCTTGCAAAACTTGGTTGACAATTTCGGTGGTTTTATTCATTTCTTCCACTTGCTGCATACTGGTTTCGGCGATGCGCTGCATGGTATTGGCAACTTGCTCGGTGGCAACGCCGGATTGTTTTGCGGCAACATTCAATTGTTGCGCGGCATCTTTCACCTGCGAACCGGAGGTGGTTATTTGAGCAATCAATGTTCGCAAATTATTTGCCATCGTTTGGAAGGCGTTCCCCAGCACATCTTCCGCAGACCGGGGCGAGATGCTGATATTGAGATTTCCGTGAGCGATTTCGTCGGAAATATGGGCTGTTTCTTGAATATATGAAATTAGCGATTGGAAAGAGCGGGTCAAAACCCCGATTTCATCGTTTGATGCGGCATCGGGTAGCGAAACATTAATATTGCCGCCGGCGATTTTTTCGGATGCGGCAACAAGCCGATTTATGGGGCGAACAACGCCGCGTTGAATGATAAGCCACAAAGTGCCGCCGATGACGAGCAACAACAGTATTCCAACAATGAAAGCAAGTTTTTTGATGCCCGAAAGGGTGGCAAGCGTTTCGGCGCGAGATTGAACGATTTCCACCACACCCACCACATCGCCGGCATAATCGTAAAGCGGGGCAACCATCACCGCGTATGGGGCACCGGCTTGGGTTACTTCCATCGTAACGGGGTTATTGCTGTTGAGCACGTCTGCCATAGTTGCTTCGTCAACTTCCGGCAAGGTTTCCATTGTTGAGAGAATTTGCTCAAATTGCGATGTTGTGTTTTTGGCGGCGTTCTCTTCGGAAAAAGTATCTACTTTTGATGCAGCGGTATTCAGAAAGACGGCGTAATCTGCATTGGCAGTTTTTTTAATGGTGTTGAGCAAATCAGCATCAAACGCCAACCCGATTTCAAATGAGCCGATAGGTTCGTTTTGATAGAAAACCGGCACCACGCCGCGAATGCCCAACCCGCCTTTGCCTTTTTCCAAACCATGTACCGGCGTGTGATTTTTGTTGACCGCCAGCACCGTGTTTCTGAAACCGGAAAGGTCATCTCCGAATTTTTCAAGTTTATGCAATCGCAGGAATGAGGTTGCCGGCGGCAAATGAAATTGCGATTGGGGCACACCCATCTTTTCATCCACGGTTTGATAGGCGGTGTGCAGTAATTTTGTCAACCCGTCTCTATCTTTGGCGGCGAAAAGTTGCTGTACTTCCGGCATCGAAGCGACGAACAGAGCCAGTTCTTCCGCGTTTTCCCCTTGAAGGTCGAGTTCATGCCGGAAAACATTATAGGCGGTGGCTAAATTTCTTTCGTCTGAAGCCGTGGCTAATGTAGCGGTACGCTCGATGCTCAAAAATAACAGCAGCGCAACGGCGAAAAATAAACCACCCAATGCCGGGATAATAATTTTATGACCAAGTTTTAGGTTAGACATTTTCTACTCCTTACCGGAAACAGCACCGAAGATACGGTGACCAATAGTTTTAGCCACTGATGATGTTATCGGCAGGAAAGGGGAAAATCTCCATAAAGAAAGCGTAAATAATTTGACAAAGAAAAAAGCCGCTGAAACCAGCGGCTTTCAAGGTAAAGTATCGGGTGGGGATATAAGTGCGAGGGTTCCGACACGCATTAAAGAGGCTACAGGTCTTACACCTGTTACGTTTGAGCGGACAAAAACCCGACGCTTTACCTGCGTTGCGAGTCGCCGAGAACTTTGACTACCCTATGGTCTTAACGCAGTTCTCGGAGGGGATTAGGAGGTGTTCAATTTTTTAGATGTCATTTAATGACAGCCGCTATTATAGCCTGTTTTTGGCAGTTGTCAAATCCAACGTGTTAATTTTCACAAAAATTTGCCCGAATTTTTGTTTAGTTTTACCAAAGAATGAATGAACTTTGGTGCATTTCGCACAGAAATGTGCTGTTTGGTGTAACGCGATGCGTTATTTCTTCCGTTGGATTTTTGCCCACGTGTCTTTCAGCGAAACGGTGCGATTGAATACCAATTTGCCGTTTTTGGTGTCCGGGTCAACGATAAAATAGCCGTGACGCAAAAATTGATAGCGCGTACCCGGCGCGGCATTTGCCAGTGACGGTTCGACCATGCAGTCTTCCAACACTTCCAGCGAGTTGGGGTTGAGGTTGGCGGTGAAATCTTTGCCTTCCGGCGCAATTTCCGGGGTGGGGCTGGCGAAAAGGTGGTCATACAGCCGCACTTCGGCGGGGATGGCGTGTGCCGCCGAAACCCAATGCAATGTACCCTTTACTTTTCGTCCGTCGTCTGTCCAGCCGCCGCGCGAGGCGGGGTCGTATGTGCAATGGACTTCCAGCACGTTGCCGGCATCGTCTTTGACCACGTCGGTGCAGGTGACATAATAGGCGTGTTTCAGCCGCACTTCTTTGCCCGGTGCCAGCCGAAAATACTTGCGGTTGGGGGGCACTTCCACAAAATCCGTTTGCTCGATGAACAGTTCACGGCTGAACGGTACTTGGCGGGTGCCGGCGCTTTCATCTTCGGGGTTGTTGACGGCATCGAGCATTTCAATTTGCCCTTCGGGGTAATTGTCGATGACCAATTTTAGCGGGCGCAGAACAGCCATCACCCGCGGGGCGCGTTTGTTCAAATCGTCGCGCAGGCAGTGTTCCAGCAGCGCCACATCTACCGTGCTGTCTTTTTTCGCCACGCCGATGCGGTCGGAAAAATCGCGGATGGCTTCGGGGGTGTAGCCGCGCCGCCGCAGCCCGGCAAGGGTTGGCATGCGAGGGTCATCCCAGCCGCGCACGTATCCTTCTTTGACCAGTTTGAGTAATTTTCGTTTGCTCATCAGGGTGTAGGTCAGGTTCAGGCGGGCAAATTCAATTTGCTGCGGGTGATGAATTTCCAGTTCGTCCAAAAACCAGTCGTACAGCGGACGATGGTCTTCAAATTCCAGCGTGCAGATAGAATGGGTGATGCCTTCGATGGAATCCGATTGTCCGTGCGCGAAATCGTACATGGGGTAGATGCACCAGGTGTCGCCGGTGCGGTGGTGGCGGGCGTGCAAAATGCGGTACATCACCGGGTCGCGCAGGTTCAAATTGGGCGATGCCATATCAATTTTGGCGCGCAACACTTTGGCGCCGTCGGGGAATTCGCCGTCGCGCATACGGGCAAACAGGTCGAGATTTTCTGCCACCGAGCGGTTGCGGTACGGGCTTTCTTTGCCCGGTTCGGTGAGGGTGCCGCGATAGGCGCGAATTTCTTCGGCGCTGAGGTCGTCTACATACGCCTTCCCTTTTTTGATGAGTTTAACGGCAAATTCATACAGTTTTTCAAAATAATCAGAGGCGTAAAACAGGTTATCCCATTCAAAGCCGAGCCAGCGCACGTCTTCCATGATGGCGCGCACATATTCCGCTTCTTCTTTGACGGGGTTGGTGTCGTCGAACCGCAGGTTGGTTTTGCCGCCGTAATCTTGTGCCAGCCCGAAATTCAGGCAGATGGATTTGGCGTGTCCGATGTGCAGGTAGCCGTTCGGTTCGGGCGGAAAACGGGTGATAACTTTCCCGCCGAAGCGTCCGGTGCGGTTGTGCTCGTCAATAATTTTTTTGATGAAATTCGAGCCGGATTCAATGGTTTCTTTTTCGGTTGGGTTTACGTGAGTCATAGGTTTAAGTCTCGGGTCTCAAGTTTCAGGTTTCAGGTTCAAAACCGTTCATTATTCATTATTCAATGTTCATTGTTTAGCCGTGCCAGTGTACGGTCAATGCGCCGCAAAACGGTTTCTTTGCCCAGCACTTCGAGCGTGCCGTACAGCGGCGGGGCAACTTTTTTGCCACAGGTTGCCACCCGGATGGGCTGATAGAATTGCCCCGCTTTGAGTCCCATATCGGCAGCGGCGGCTTTTAATGCTGTTTCCAGCCCGTCGTGGGTAAACGCGGCTTCTGCCAGCACGGTGCGCGCCTTTTGCAGAATGGCGGGAACATCCTCCATCGTCAACTTTTTGGGGATGAGCAGCGCCAAATCAAATTCGGGCAACTCATCCGCAAAAAAGAAATCCACCTTCTCGGCAACTTCCGAGAGCAGGGTCAATCGCTCTTGGATGAGCGGGGTGATTTTTAGCATGGTATCGCGGTTGGCGTTGATGCCCGCTTTTGCCAAAAAGGGCAGCAGGCGGTCGGTCAGGTCGGGAACGCTTAATTTGCGGATGTACACCCCGTTGAAGTGTTTTAGTTTATCGTAATCCCACGCGGCGGGCGATGCGTTGACCCGCTCCAAACTGAAGCGTGCGATGATTTCTGCGCGAGACATAATTTCGGTTTTGTCGTCGTAACTCCAGCCGACCAGCGCCAGATAGTTGAACAGTGCTTCGGGCAGGTAGCCCAGTTCTTTAAAAGTGTGAACGAATACCGGGTAGAGGGTGCCGTCGGGGGCGCGGGTTTCGCGTTTGCTCATTTTCCCTTTGCCGGCGGGGTTTAAAATGACGGGCAGGTGGGCAAAAACGGGCGGTTCCCAGCCGAGAAAATCATACAGATGCAGATGGATGGGGAAACTGCTGACCCATTCTTCGCCGCGCAGCACGTGCGTTATTTTCATCAGATGGTCATCCACCACCACGGCGAAATGGTAGGTGGGAATGCCGTTCGATTTGACCAGCACCGCGTCGTTGATGATTTCGTTTTCGATGGTGATGTCGCCGCGAATGGCATCGTGCAGGGTGATGCTGCCGGTAAGCGGCACTTTTAGGCGCACGGTGAACGATTCGCCGGCGGCGGCGCGCGCGGCGGCTTCTGCGGGTGGTATGTTCCGGCAGTGCCGGTCGTAACCCGGGTTCAGTCCGGCTTTTTGGCGTTCTTCATTTACTTTTGCCAGCCGTTCCGGCGTGCAGAAACAGCGGTAGGCGTATCCGGCATCCAAAAGTTGTTGTGTGTACTTTCGGTAAATGTCCAGCCGTTCGGTTTGAATGTACGGACCGTATTCGCCGCCGACTTCCACGCCTTCATCCCAATCAAGTCCCAAAAAGCGTAAGCCGTCCAGCAGGTCGGCGACGGAATCGGGGTTGTAGCGTTTTTGGTCGGTATCTTCGATGCGCACGATGAATGAGCCGCCGGTTTTTCGCGCCAGCAGGTAATCATACAGAGCGGTGCGTGCGCCGCCAACGTGAAAATATCCGGTGGGGCTGGGTGCGTATCGCACGCGGGCAGGTTTGTCAGTCATAGGTAAAAAATTCCTTTGCCGGTATGAATGTATTTTTTACGAAAGTCAGGTTCAGGTAAATCCACGGCAGGGCAACCGAAACGATGTATCGCGCGGTGAGCCCCCAGCGGGCGGCGTCGGAGATGTCGGCGGGGTTGGCGGCAAAAACGCCGAAAATTGCCACGCCGAAGAAAATCGGGGTGGCTGCCAGAAAAAGCCGCCGTCCCCAGTTTTTTCGTTGCCACAGCCCGATGGTCGCGCCCAAAAATGCTGCGCTGAAAGCCACACTGACCCATTGGTAGGCGTACAGTGCTGCGGGCGGAGTGCCGTTGGCAACCATCAGAGTATATATCAGCCGGGCGATATTCTGCAAACCCAATACCAGCGCCCACACGGCAATAATATAGGTGCCATACGGGCGCGAAAAATAGTTACGCATCAAATTCCAACTGCTTTCTGTGCATATTGACACTTTCCACCAATCCCAGTGCCAGCAAAAAAGTTACCAGCGAACTGCCGCCGTAACTGACGAAAGGCAGGGGCGTGCCGGTGACGGGCATAATGCCCAAATTTACGCCGATGTTGATGGCGGCTTGCACAAAGATGACGGCTGCCACCCCGATGCAGATACCGCGCCCGAAGGCATCGTCGGTGGTGACGGCGACGTGTAAAATTCGCCACAACAGCAAAATAAAGAGCAGTATCAGTAAAATTGCGCCGAGCATACCCAATTCTTCCCCGATGACGGAAAAGATGAAGTCGGTGTGGCGCACGCGCAAAAACCGGAGTTGGCTTTGGGTGCCGTTGCCGAATCCTTTACCCAGCCAGCCGCCGGAGCCGATGCTGATGAGTGCTTGCTGCACGTTGTAATAATCGTCGGGGTTGCCGGCGGGGTCTAAAAACAGAATGATGCGCTGGCGCATATAATCTTTCATTGCCAGCCATGCTATCGGGCTGGCAAGCACTGCTGCGCCCGCCAGCAGTACCGTGTGCAAAAAACGCATACCGGCAACCAGCGCCATAACCAGCCAAATAAAACCGATAATCAAACTGGTACCCAAGTCGGGTTCCAAAAAGATGAGCGCCATGGGCAGCAGCACGATGAGCATAGATAGCAGCAGAAATTTGATTTGCCCCATTTCGCCGTCGTGCGCGGCGAAAAACCGCGCCAGCACGATGATGATGACCAGTTTGGCAATTTCGCCGGGTTGAATTGCCCCGCCGGCGAGCCAGCGTTGGGTGCCGCCCGTCAATTCGCCGACGACCAGCACCAAAATCAGCAGCACAATAACCCCAATATAAAACAGGTGATGAATTTCGCGGTAGTAGCGGTAATCTATTGCCGCCAGCAGCAACATTGCCGCCACCCCGATACCGGCGCGGATAAGTTGGGTTCGCCACAGCAGTTGCAGGTCGGTGGTGTTTTGGGTGGCGCTGTAAATCATGGCAATGCCATAGGTAATGAGCAGCAGTACCACCAATAGCAGCCAAAAATCAAATTTTCGCCAAATGCGTAAAGTTTCCATAGAAAAATTGCCAAAAGAAACAGCGATTGATACCCCGATAAATTTCGCTTGCCGGGGTGTCAATCGCCGTGTTTGAACGTGCAATCAGTTATCGTGCTTCTGACTTTGCGCCGGTAAGCGGTACATCTGCAACGAGCCGACTCTGGCGCGCCTGTTTCGACAGCGAGATGTCAATGCCGTTGGGGTCTACGTCAACATATTTTGAAATAACCGCCGCCAATTCCGCGCGCAATTGATCCATCACGTGCGGCGGCAACTTTATTCTATCGTGAACCAGCACAACCTGCAAACGCTCTTTGGCAACATTACCGCTACTGTTTCTTGACCCGAAAACTTTGTCGAAAAATCCCATAAAAATCACCTAAAAAAATACAAATGATGCACGATACGACACATTACATAATATACATTATACCCGCAATCGTACCATCCGTCAATCGGGATAGTGGTACTACGGATAGTAATTTAGTTTCCACTCCACAAACGTGCCAGTTTTTGGAAAAAAGAAGTTTCCGGTTGCAGGTTGATGAAAGGCACGTCTTCGCCGTTCAACCGCCGCGAGATATTTTTGAATGCTTGACTGGCGGTGCTGTTATTTTCAAAAATAACCGGTACCCCTTTATTTGTGGAAATGATGATGGCTTCGTCATCGGGTACAACGCCGATGAGTTTGATAGCCAGCACATCCACCACATCGCTGATGTCGAGCATATCGCCGCGCTGAACCATATCGGCGCGGAGGCGGTTGATGATGAGTTCACCGGGACCTTTGCCGGCGGCTTCCAGCAAGCCGATGATGCGGTCGGCATCGCGCACGGCGGAAATTTCCGGGGTGGTAACGATGAGCACGCGGTCGGCGGGCGCCATGGCATTTTTAAAGCCTTGTTCGATACCGGCGGGGGAATCAACCAAAATGAAATCGAATTCTTGTCGCAGGTCGTTGCACAGCGCCACCATATCTTCCGGGCTGACGGCGGTTTTATCGCGGGTTTGGGCGGCGGGAATGAGATACAGTCCGTCCACTCGTTTGTCGCGGATGAGCGCTTGTTTTAGGCGGCACGTGCCTTCTACCACATCCACCAAATCGTAAACGATGCGGTTTTCCAGTCCCATCACCACATCCAAATTGCGCAATCCGATGTCGGCATCAATGGCGACTACTTTTTTCCCGCCGATTGCCAGCGCGGCGCTTAAATTTGCGGTGGTGGTTGTTTTTCCAACACCACCTTTTCCCGAGGTAATTGTTACAACTTTGCCTGCCATTTATCTCTTCCCTTTACCTGTTATTTTCGGTGCCATGCTTCGGCGATGATTTTTCCGTCTTGCACAAATGCAATTTCCGGTATCACCGTCCGCCGCCGGTCGTCTGCCGGGGCGCGGGCAATGGCATTGCCGATGATGAGCTGGACGGGTTTCAATTCCAGTGCGGCGACAAACGCATCTTCCGGCGAAACAGCCCCGGCGTATACGGTTCCGCGCAAATACCCCCAGATGATGACGTATCCGCCGGCTTTGATGACTGCGCCGGGGTTCACGTCGCCGATGACCACCACATACCCCAGCGTTTCGACGGTTTGACCGGAGCGCAGCGTGCGCCGGATGGTGGTGACGCTGTCGGTGGGGCGGGGAGATGATGCCCGCGTCGCGGCGGATGCGGGTCGTGGCGGTTCAATTTCCAACCCCAATGCTTTGGCGGCGGTTTGGGTTTCGGCGGCATCGCTGTACACTGCCCACAGGGTCATTTGATGTTCTGCCAGCAGGGTGCCGAGCGCTTCCAGTTCTTCTTCATTTAAAAGCCGTTCGCCCACGGCTACCGCCGCCCGTCCACCTTTGAAAAAAGATGCCCGCTGTTCCAACTTTTGCGCCAAATAATGCAAAATTGTCTGCCAGTTTCCCGCACCGATGGTGACAACGATGCCGTTACTGGTTCCTTTGATGGTTATACGTTCAGGAGTCATAGTTTATTGTTCCGCTTGAAATTCTACAAAGTATCGCGTTGCTGAACTCACAGAAAGTTTGATGGGATTTGCCGGAAAATCCACCAATTGGATTGACCATTCTGCCGCCAATTGGGGGTCAAGGGCATTATAATCGAATTGTCCGGTGGGACCGGTAACCACTTGTGCCACCGTTTCATCGTTGGCGATAATTTCCACGGTTACCCCGGCGATGCCGTTTCCCGCCGTATCGAGCACGAACCCGTTGACCGCGGCGGTTGCGCCGGAAAACCGGTCGCTGCCGAGCAGCCGTCCGGTGAATTGCCCGCTGCCAATAGCGATGGTTTTTTCGGTATTGGCGGGGGTGTCTGTTTCGGCGGGGCGGTCGAACCCGAAATAGTAGCGCAAAATGTCATTGACCACCGGCGCGGCAACTATTGAGCCTTCGCCGCCGCCGTACACAAACGCTACCACGGCAATTTCCGGTTTTTCGGCGGGGGCGTATGCCACAAACCAGGCGTGGCTGGTTTTTACCCGCCCGTCTTTATCCAAACATTGCGGATAGCGGTCGCAAAATTCGGCGGTGCCGGTTTTCCCCGCCACATTGATGCCCGGCAGGTCTATTTTTCCGGCGGCGGTTCCCCAGTCAATGACGGCGCGCAACCCTTCTTGCACCCAGCCGAGTGTGTCTGCATCCAAATTGAGCGAGCCGATGACTTCCGGTTCGGCGCGGTAGATGAGTTCTTGCTGCGGGTTGCGAATTTCTTTCACCACGTGGGGTTTGTACAGCGTGCCGCCGTTGCCGATGGCGGCGTAGGCATTTGCCACTTGCAGTGGCGTGGCTAGCACAAATC
>CAYPNZ010000014.1:0-336 GCA_964411845.1 uncultured Anaerolineaceae bacterium | reverse complement strand
ATCCCTGCCCAATGGCCATATTGTAGGTGTCGCCCGTTACCCACGTTTCGGCGTAATTCAGGCGTTTCCATTTGGGGCTGGGAACCAACCCCGCGCCTTCGCCGGGAATGTCTATTTTGGTGGGTGACCCAAACCCAAACCGTTCCGAATATTCTATCAGCCGGTCAAGCCCCAAACCCTCGTACCCGGCGGGTTCATATCCGCCGCCGATTTGGTAAAAGTACACATCGCACGATTGTGCCATGCCGGAAACCACATCTACCGGACCGTGCCCGTCCCGAAACCAGCAATAAAACGGCTGCGCCAAATCCGGGTCATCGGGGAAAAATTTGTTCG
>CAYPNZ010000013.1:0-16114 GCA_964411845.1 uncultured Anaerolineaceae bacterium | reverse complement strand
AGTATTGAGCGCCGGGCTGGGGGTTCCGCTTCGTTCCATCAGCACGATGATTGCCGCGCTGCAAGCAGTGAATGTGTTCGGCGGGCTGCTCGGTCCGCTGGGTGACCGTTTTGGCTACCGGCGGATGATGCTGGCGGGTATGGCACTGCTGGCAGGGGGAATGCTGCTCGGTGCGGTGCTGCCGGTTTATGCCGCGGTGCTGGTGGGGCTGGTGATTGCCAGTTTGGGCAAAAGTGTGTTCGACCCGGCAATGCAGGCATATATCGGCGCGCGCGTGCCGTATGCGCGGCGCGGGCTGGCAATTGGCATCACCGAACTCAGTTGGTCGGGCAGTACCATTATCGGCATTCCGCTGGTTTCAGTGTTGATTGACCGCACCGACTGGCGTGCGCCGTTTTGGTTTTTGGGTATTATCGGCATAGTGGGTATGGCGGCAATTGCCGTCAGTCTTCCCGCCGACCACATTCGCCGCGGCGCACCGACGGTTGGAAAATACGGGTTGGCGTGGCGTATGCTGTTCCGCTCGCCGGCAGCGCGCCTGATGCTGCTTTTTGTTTTTCTGGTCAGTTTGGCAAACGATGCGCTGTTTGTATCGTATGGCGTGTGGCTGCAATCCGATTTTTCGTTGGGGGTAGTGGCGCTCGGTATGGCAACATCGGTCATCGGCGCGGCGGAACTGCTGGGCGAATCTGCCACGGTATTGCTGGCTGACCGCATCGGATTGCGGCGGGCATTGTTTGGCGGGGCGGTGCTGTCTGCTGCCGGGTATGCGCTGTTGCCGCTCATCGCGCAAACGCTGCCGTTGGCGCTGGGCGGACTGTTTTTGGTTTTCATTTCGTTTGAGTTCACCTATGTGGTGGGCGTTTCGGTTTTTACGGAGGTGCTGCCGGCGGCACGGAGCACGATGATGGGCGGGGTGCAAGCCATTGCCGGGGTGGGACGAGTGTTCGGCGCGCTGTTGGGCGGTTTGTTGTGGACGCTCGGCGGGGTGGCAATGGTTGGCTGGGTAGCGGCGGGGGTCGGCGCAGCGGCGACGGTGGCATTGTATTTCGGGTTGCGTTCGCGCTGAAAGGCTTTGCGCTCGGCAGGGAGTGTGGCATAATAGCGTGTGGAACGTGGAGCGTGAATCTTGCAACTCTGCAACTCTGCAACCCTGCAACTGTGCAACCCTGCAACCTTGAACTTGAAACCTTAGACTTTGGACATTAAACCCGAAACCCGAAACTCACAGGAGTATGCAATGAGCGAAAATACATCACCCAAAAAACGGTTGGCGGTGCTCACCAGTGGCGGCGATGCGCAAGGTATGAATGCTGCCGTGCGGGCGGTGGTTCGTGCTGCGCTGGAAAACGATATTGAGGTTTTCGCCATCAAAGAGGGGTATTACGGTATGGTGGTCGGCGGCGATTATATTGTGCCGATGACGTGGGATTCGGTGGGCGGCATTTTGCAGCATGGCGGAACCGTTATCGGCACCGTGCGCTGCACTCGGTTTCGCACCCGTGAGGGGCGGCGAAAAGCCGCGCTGAACCTGTTGACCCATCATATTGACAATCTGGTCATCATTGGCGGCGACGGCAGTCTCACCGGGGCGCATATCTTTCGGCAGGAATGGCAATCGCTGCTGGCGGAATTGGTTGAAAGCGGGCTTATTGCCCAAACCACTGCCGACGCACATCCCGGCTTGAATATTGTCGGGCTGGTCGGTTCTATTGATAACGACATGTTCGGCACGGATATGACCATCGGCGCGGATACCGCTTTGCACCGCATCACCGAGGCGGTGGATGCCATCAGCAGTACTGCCGCCAGCCATCAGCGCACGTTTGTGGTGGAAGTGATGGGGCGGCACTGCGGATATTTGGCATTGATGGGGGCGCTGGCAACCGGCGCCGATTGGGTGCTCATTCCAGAAAGTCCGCCCGATGTGGACGATTGGGGTGAAAAGATGTGTCAGGTGCTGAAACACGGGCGCGAAACCGGCAAACGTGACAGCATCGTTATTGTGGCGGAAGGCGCCATTGACCGCGACGGCAATCCCATCACCAGCCAAGATGTTAAAGCGGTTTTGGAAGCGCACATGCAGGAAGATGTGCGCATTACGGTGCTGGGGCACGTGCAGCGCGGCGGCGCACCGTCGGCGTATGACCGCACGATGAGCACACAATTGGGGTTTGCCGCCGTGCAAGAGTTGCTGGATGCCGCCCCCGACCACGAACCGCAACTCATCGGCGTGCGCAACAACCGCATTACCCACACGCCGTTAATGCGCTGTGTGGAACAGTCGCACGCGGTGGCAGCGGCTATCAATGCCAAAAATTTTGATGAAGCGCTGCGTTTGCGCGGCAACAGTTTTGTGGAGGGGTTCCGCACCCTGCGCACCCTGATACGGGCACTGCCGCACGACCCGTCGCCGGGGCAGAAACGTCATCGTTTCGCGGTGATGCACATCGGCGCGCCGGCGCCCGGCATGAATACCGCCGTGCGCGCGGCGGTGCGGCTCGGTTTGGACAAAGGGCACGAAATGCTGGGCATTTACAATGGCGTGCCCGGGTTTATTGACGGACAAATTGAGGAGATGGATTGGATGAGTGTTGCCGGCTGGGCATCGCGCGGCGGGTCGGAATTGGGCACCAACCGCGTTTTACCGCACGGCAGCGATTTTTACGCGATGGCGCGCGCCATCGAAGAGCATCGCATTGACGGCTTACTCATCATCGGCGGCTGGACGGCATACGAAACCGCCTACCGCCTTTTCCGCGAGCGAAATAACTTTCCCGCGTTCAACATGCCCATTGTGTGCATGCCGGCATCCATTGACAACAACCTTCCCGGCTCGGAATTGAGCATCGGTGCAGATACCGCGCTCAACAGCATCGTCGAAGCGGTGGACAAAATCAAACAATCGGCGGTGGCATCGCGGCGATGTTTTGTGGTGGAAGTAATGGGGCACAATTGCGGATATTTGGCGCTGATGAGCGGGCTGGCAACGGGTGCAGAGCGGGTTTATCTGCCGGAAGAGGGCATCACCCTGCACGATTTGCAACTTGATGTGGAACATCTGAAAGACGGTTTTCGGAAGGGAAAGCGTTTGGGGTTGATGATTCGCAGCGAAAATGCGAACCCTATTTACACCACCAACTTCATCGAAGCCCTGTTCGAGGAAGAGGGCGGCGATTTGTTTGAAGCGCGTCATGCCGTTTTGGGACATTTGCAACAAGGGGGGAACCCCACCCCGTTTGACCGCATTTTGGCAACGCGATTCGCCATTTATTGCGTGGATTACCTGATTGCCGAAGTGGCGCAGGCGCATCCGGGCGCAAGTTTCATCGGTTTGCAGGCAGGGAGCATCAAATTTAACCGGCTGGAAGATATGCCCCGCATGAGCAATCGAAGCGCACAACGCCCCAAAGACCAGTGGTGGATGTCGTTGCGTCCCATTGCGCGGGTAATGGCGCAGCCATGTCCCCATTTTAACTGCGAGTAGCGATGTGTGCCGTTACGGCGCAACCGGCAAATTCAGTTTTTTGAAAAGTTCTGCGGCGCGAGCGGCAGCCACGGGTTTTTGGGGATGTCCATCCGGCAGGCATTGCGCCATTTCCGCAAAAATTTGCGCCGCATGGTACGACATTTGCAGTGTGCGGGCAGCGGCAATCCCTTTTTCCCACTGCCGGATAGCCTGTTTCGGTTTGGTGCGCCGCCACGCCAGCATACCGCGATATAACAGTGCCGCCGGCTTCCCGATGGAAAATACCCGGCTGAAGCGCCATAGTTGGGTCACGGCATCATCGGCGGCATTGGCAAGCGTGTGGCTGGAGGCATCTAACGTCCACAACCGAAGGTACACATTTGCCAAACCGATGTATCCCCCCAATGACGAAAATGCCGCCGGTGCGGTATCTTTCACCAGCCGCAACCCGTTTTCCGCCGCATCGAGTGCATGGTCATAGTTTTTTTGCAGAAAATAAGCGTTTGCCAGCACCCCGTAACAACTGATGTCCGTGCCGATGTCTTCTATTTTCAGCGGCAAATTGAGCGCCGCAGTGATATGCGATACCGTTTCTTCTACCCGCCCCAGCGGCAAAAAATTTTCTGCTTGACCACATAACCCCCAACGTTGCGCCTGCACATCGCCGCGGTTGTACGCCGAGGCGTAAATATCCAGCCAGATTTCGGCGCTGCGCCGAAAATCTCCGTGCCAATGGGCGATATGTGCCGGCATAACCCGGCATTCGTCTTGGCGGCGGGTATCTTTTTGGGTGATGGAGAGATTTATGGCTTGACGGGCATCTTCTGCCGCCTTTTTCCACTGTCCAATGCCGCACCAATAAATGCTGCTTACTTCCAGCACCCATGCTTTTGCTGCCGGTGACGCGGCGCGTTGAGCCGTATTGAGCGCCAATTGCCGGTAAAACTGCGCCAGCCGATGTATCGGCACCAACCCGAAACCCAAAATCATATTACCATACAGCCGAGCCAAAACCGCTGACGGGGTGACACGCTCTGCTAAATTCATGCCCCGCAGCGATGTCAGCAGCAGGGTGGGGGTGGGGGTGTTTTCAAAAAATAAAATTTGCCCCAATCGCTCGTAAGTTTGCGCCGCAATTAAAAAGGGGGCGGCAGGCGGTGCATCGGCGCGGTGCTGTTTGCCCTGCCACAAACGATGTTTCGTTTGAATGATGATTTCCATACCCAATGCCGGTATCAATTGCATCAGGTTGGCAGGCATAGGGCGTTTTAGCAGTAACAGCGTTTTGTGTAAAACTTTGAGGCTTTGGGGCAATTGTCCCAGCCGAAAGTACGTTTCGCCCAGTTGCCGGTACCACTGCGCCGATTGGACGGGGGCGGGGGTATCGGCTGCGGTTATGCGGGCAATGGCTTCTTCTTGAACAATTTTTAATTCCCCATACCGATTGTGAACAAACAGATAATGCTGCAACCGATTGGTGGCGGTTATAAAATCGTGGGTATCGCCGTGTGCCAACAGCCATTTCCATCCCGATAAAATGTTGTTAAAGGCAGAATTGACGGTTGCCGGGGCGGTGGGGCTGTGCGGTGCTGCTGTATCGGTATATTCGGCTAGCAGCGCGAGATAATAGCGGGCGTGTTGCCGGCGGATGCGTTGATTTTCTTGGGGAAGGGCGGCAAGTTTGGTGCGGGCAAATTGCTGCCACAATTGGTGCATTTCAAATTGGGGGGAATCTGCGGCGGTATCTGTCGGCACTGCCGAAATTAACCCGCGCGTGACAAATCGGGCTAACGTGTTTAAAGGGGTATCGGCAATTTTTGCCGCCGCATCGGCGGTGAATGCGCCATCGAACACGGTTAATCGGCTGAACTGCAATTGTTCGGCGGCAGAAAGTTGTTCCCATGTGTAGGTTAAAACGGCTTGCAAACTGTGCCGCGAGTTGGCGGCGGCGGTGGCGCCATCCAAAAAAGTTAATTCACGCCGAATATTTTGCAGAATTTCCGGGCACGAAAGGGTAGAAACCCACCGTGCTGCCAATTCTATGCCGAGCGGTATGCCTGCCAATTCGCGGCTGATGGCTAATACCGTCTGCCTGTCGGCGACGGACAAGGTAAAGTTGGGACGCACACGGCGCGCATTTTGGGTAAATAAATCGAGCACCGGCGGATGTTCCGTGTTTTCGTCGAGGTTGAAACCGGACAGCGCCAGGGTGTGTTCCCAACGAGAATGGAGTTTTTGCCGCGAGGTTATCAGCAATTTTAAGCCGGTGGTTTTTTCCAGCAAATCTTCCAATATCGAATGTATGGCGGTTAGATGCTCGAAATTGTCCAGAACCAACAGGGTTTCGCGGGGCTTTAAAAAATTACTCAATTGTTCGATGGGGTCGCCCTGTGAACCAAACGCAAAACGGATGGCACTGCCGATGGCTTGCAGCAGCGATTGCTCGTTGTGTACGGTTGCCAACGGCACAAAAAATACACCGTCCAAAAAATGTTGGGTTAACATTTCCGCCAATCGAATTGCCAGCCGGGTTTTGCCGATGCCCCCCAAGCCGGTAACGGTTAACATACGGCAGTCGGTGCGCAGCAGGATGGTGGTGGCGGTGTGCAGTTCGGTGGTGCGCCCGATGAAGGGGGCGGGTTGTTGCGGCAGAGTGGTCAGTGGGGTGCTGCCGGCGGCTTCGATGCGCTCGTATAGCAAACGGGTTTCGGTGTCGGGCAAAATGCCCAGTTCCGCGGACAGGATTTCGCGGCACGTATGATATTGGGCTATGGCGGCATTGCGTTCACCCATTCGTGCCAAAACCAGCATCAATTGTCGGTGCGCCGCTTCGCGCCACGGGTCAATGGCTAAAACTTTTCTGTAATAGTCAACGGCTTGGGCGTATTGACGGTTTTCGGCGCTTGCTTTGGCGAGGGTGTAAATGGCTTGCAGGGCGTGTTCCCCCAAATGTTCTCGCCAACCCAATACCCACTCGCTGAACGTTTCCGCATCGGGCAGATAGAAGCCCGCCAAAAACTCGCCTTGATACAGGGCAACCGCTTTTTCCAGCCGGGTGACGGTATCGGCGGCGGTTTCGGAGGTGCCGGGCGGTGTAATGAGCGCCAAAAATTCCGTTACATCCGAAGTATGGGGGGTATCGGTGTTGAAAGCAACGGTGCGGCGGTTGATGATGAAGGCATCGGGAAAAAGTTTGCGCAGGTTAGACAGGGCTTTCCGCAAATTGGTTCGGGCATCGGTATTGGGCATTTCCGCCCAAAACATACCGGCAAGCGCATCGCGGGTATGTGGTTGTCGGGTTACTGCCAAATAGCAAAAAAGCGCCAAAACTTTATTGGTTATAAACCCGTCAACGTATTTTTGCCCCCGATAGATTTGCGGCGCACCAAATAAAGTTATCTGCAAGTGGGATTGTTCCATTTCACGTTCTTTTCACGATGAAGCGATAGGGTGTGATGAATTAAGTGCGTAACGATTGAAAGTGACTATACCATATTTCTGTTTTTGTTTAAAACGCCGGAATGACCTTATGGATTTTTCAAAAAAACCGCTTGTTTCCAGAGCATATTGGCTGAAATGTTGGCGAGAATATTCGACGGGTGCGACGGCGAGTGTATGGCGTTTTAGTTTGGAAGAGCCCCATACGGGAAAACGAATGGGTTTTGCATCTTTGGAGGCGTTGCTGGCATACGTAAATGAAGTGTTATTGCAGATAGAAAAGGAGGAATGAGTTTATGGCGGGTTGTTGAATGCGCTTCGATTTAATGATGAATGGTAGTGATACGAAAAACAAATGCACTTATGGAAATACCGGAGGAAAAAATGGTAACAAAAAATTATTTAAAACCGATTGTGGGAATGGTGTTGTTGATTGTGGTTTTGGTGTTGGGCAGTGCATCGCTGCCGCTTACTTTGGCTCAGGGTGGCGGGGCAAACCGGCAAGCCGCGGCAGCGGGTACGGCGTTCACATATCAGGGTTCGCTGGCAAAAAGCGGCAGCGAGGTGAGCGACACGTGCAACTTCAATTTCGCGCTGTATGATGCGGCAAGCGGTGGCGCACAAGTTGGCTCAACCGTTTCAAAAACCGGCATTGCGGTTGCCAACGGCATTTTCACCGTTGATTTGGATTTTGGCGGCAGCGCCTTCACCGGCGATGCCCGCTATTTGGATGTGCAGGTGCAATGTTCCGGCGATGCGAGCATGCAACAACTTTCGCCGCGCACCGCGCTGACCGCCGCGCCATACGCGCTCGGACTGCGTCCGGGTGCGGTCATCAACGGGTCGGTGGCGAGCGGCAGCAGTTTAAAAGTGGTCAATGGCGACAACAGCACCTCGTATGGCGTTTATGGTCAAACCGATAGTGATACCAACGGTTCTGCCGGTATATACGGTATAGCCTCTTCAACCAGCGCCAAAGTTTATGGTGTGTACGGGCAAGTGAATACATCAGATGCTTCCGGAGCCGGCGTGGCAGGGTATTCCACAATCGGTATTGCTGCCGGTGTAGAAGGTACATCTAACAGTAGCAGTGGTATTGGCGTACGTGGATATGCAGCGAACAATGGTATCGGTGTTATTGGCGCCACTAATGGTACCGACACCTATGATGCCGGTGTATTTGGTCGTGCAGATGGCGCAAGCGGGATTACTTTTGGTACACGCGGCACAACGGCAAGCAGCAGTAATGGCGCCGCCGGTGTATATGGTAGTACATTAAGTACCAATGGAGTTATTTATGGTGTTTTGGGTGAAACGTCGAGCACGAGCAACGGTGCTGCCGGTGTTAAAGGTGAATCAACTGCCTCTAGCGGCACGCCGTATGGTATGTATGGACTCGCATCCGATACCGGCGCAGTCACATCGTATGGTGTATACGGCGAAAGCAAATCGAGTATCGGCACCGGCGTGGGGGGGACAGCGCCAACCAACGGGGTTTATGGCGAATCAACCGACACCACCGGCACAACGTGGGGTGTTTACGGCAAAAGTAACTCCGCCAGCGGGTATGGTGTATATTCCAGCGGCAACGCCCACGTGGAAGGTGCGCTGACGTGGAAGGCAATGACGAGCACCGTGTCAATTCCCGGATTGGCGTTTCAACCTTTTGACAAAACGAACACATTGACCCGCGATACGAGCGGCGGTGGTGTTCAGCCTGCGGACAGCGCGAGCACAGTTTTTTATGCACCCATTCAGTTGCCCAACAACGCGACGGTTACCAAACTCACCTTCTATTGGGCTGATTCATCAAACCTGAATGGGAGTGTTACATTATATAGCACAGATATGCAGGGAAGCGAAACTTTTATGGCTGCCGTATTTTCTTCCGGGGGAAGTTCCGGGGGCGGCGGGGGCACGACGGTTACGAGTTCTTCTTCAAGCACCAGTATTTCCGCGCCAACCATTGATAACTCGACTTACAGTTATTATCTCTATCTCAACCTTCCAACGGATACAAATGGTGCGACCATCAAAGCGTATGGTGTTACCGTTGAATATTCCATCACCCAACCGTATTAAGGCAGGTTATGATGAAAAAACGAATTTGGTTATTTTTGATAGTCCTGCTGGCGCTGGGGTTGATGGTCGGCGGGGGGGTGTTGGCGCAAACCGGCGGCAATTACGACCTGAACTGGCACACCATTGACGGCGGCGGCGGGCAAGCCACCGGCGGCGGATACACCCTCACCGGTTCGATGGGGCAGCCGGATGCCGGCAGCGCCACCGGCGGCGGTTATTCGCTGACGGGCGGATTTTGGCGCGGCGGCGGTAGCAGTGTTCATACCATTTACCTGCCGTTGGTGTTGAAGTAAAACTTAAATGTCCGAAGGGTTTGGCGAAGTTAATCTCACCTGAAATGACAAGCGTTTGCCAAATATCTTTCTCAAAACATCTATTCAGCCGGTCATTGCGAAATCCGTCAGGATTGAAGCAATCTCCGACTGCTGCAACCGGAGATTGTTTCGCCGCAAAAAGCCGAGGAGATAACTTTTATGAAAACTCAATCTTTGCGAAAATTGTTTATTACTTTTACCGTCGCCATGGCTATGCTAGCGGGCATTTTTGGCGCATTACAATCCCATGCGCAAGCACCGGGCGGCAAACAAGCGCAAGCCGCCGCCTTCGCCAACAGTCAGATTGCCAAATGGAACATCAGCGGTGCGGCTAGATTGGCTCCGCATCTGCCGGCTACCGGTGAGCGGCTCAGTCAGCCCCGGCGTGTTCAGGATAACATACCCCCCGTAGCCGATTTTACCATAGACCCACCCCAAGGAGTTGTCGGCACCGAGTTCTTTTTCGACCCCGGCAACTCGCACGACACCGAAGATGCGGTTGCCTGGCTTCTGACGCGCTTTGATTTTGACGGTGACGGTACATGGGATACGTCGTGGGACAATCCCACCAACGCGCCCCCACATCACACATACAGCGCATCGGGAACCTATCATGTGAAATTGGAAGTGAAAGACACCGGCAATCTGACCGGCACGCGCGTCATCACGCTACAAGTAGGCAACCCCGGCAGCAACACTGCACCTACCGCCGACTGCGCGGTCAGCCCCTCATCCGGGTTCTCTAACACGGTTTTTACTTTCAGCGCAACCGGTAGCTCGGACACTCAGGACGCCACTTCAGCCTTGCAGGTGAAATGGGACCGGTGGGGTGGTTTTGACTTTCGCGGGCAAAACTGGCAATCCGCTACCCAATCCGTAACTTTTACCTACACCACTCTCGGCATTCACAACGTTGACCTCATCGTTATGGACAGCGGCTACCTGATGGATAATACATCCTGTCAGATAGAAGTGGTTTCGCCCGAGGGCAACATATCTCCCACAGCCAGTCTCGTCATCACCCCGACGACAGGCACCATGACGACCACCTTTACGATGAACGTGCAGGGTAGTACTGATGACCACGATGCTATCGCCGATATGAGTGTGCGCTTCGATTGGACAGACGACGGCGTTTACGATACGGGTTGGCTCAACGCCTCGCAACTTTGGCAGAATACCTTTACCTACGTTTTCGGACAGATTACAGTGCGCGCCCAAATTCGAGACAGCGGCGGACTCACCGATGAAGCCACTCAAACAATCTACGTGGACGCACCTTACCACGTCTATTTGCCGTTGGTGTTGCGGTGACGGTGGCGAGCCGCTAACCGGTTATCATCATTATTTCCGGCAGTGACAGTCCGGCGGGGCTGTCACTGCTTTTACGCGAGACCGGGCAACAATTTTGCAAAATCATCACAAGCCTGCCGGGTTAAAGTACCCAGCAAACGGTAAAGCGATGTGTGCGCTTGTTGCGCCAATTTTTCCCCGAAATCGGGCGCCCAACGGAACAAATGCTTTTGGGCAAACGTGTTGACGGTATCGGTTATTTCCGGCGCGGGGGCATTTTCATGCGTTGCCAACAGCGCACTGAAAAAAGCCAACTCAATGCCGATATGGTCGGGCATATTCAGGTTTTGCCACATAACATCTATATCGAGCATGTTCGATTCAAATCCTGCCGATTGATACAAATCTGCCACCTGATGGGTCAACGGTCCCCACAATCGCTGCGTTCGCTGTGCCGATTCAAACGGCGGCAAATAGCGACCCGAAACCGGCACCAGAAAAAGGGCATCGTAATCGGCGGTTAAAGCGGCGACACCTTCCGTAACGGGGAGCATCTCGGTATCCACCCCAATCGTCGGGGCGATAGCATTAAAAGCGGCGACACGTTCGGGGGTGGGATGATGCAGGTACAAACTGGACAAAATATCGAACAAACGGCTGTAAGCCGCACCATCGGTAAATTGTATTGTGTTCATATTGAGGCAACCCCTCCTAACCGACAATCAAGCCGGTGATAAAAAATCCACCGACAATTAACCATATAAACAATACCAGTGCCAGCAACAAAGGTTTGATGCCGGCAATTTTAAATTTATTGGCGTGTGTTTCCATACCCAAAGCGGTCATCGCCATAGTCAGCAAAAATGTATCGAAGGTATTTATCCACTGTACACCTATTTTGGGGACAATCTGCAAAGAGTTAAAGCCAATAACTACAATGAACCATACGGCAAACCACGGGATAGCGATATTCAGTTTTTTCTTTTTGACAGAAGTTTCCGTGTTTTGTTGCGGGATGAACATACCGAGAATGAGCAAAAATGGTGCCAGCAGCATCACCCGTGTCATTTTGACAATAACGGCATTGTTTGCCGCACCGACGACCGCGCTGCCCGCAGCGACAACCTGTGCCACTTCGTGGATTGTTCCGCCGACATAAATGCCGTAAGTTGAAGGCAGCATGTGCAAAATGCCGGTTCGGTAAATTAGCGGATACAAAAACATGGAAGTTGTACCAAACAGCACAACGGTTCCCACTGCCACGGCGGTTTTATACGGTTTTGCGTTTAACACCGGTTCGGTTGCCAAAACAGCCGCCGCCCCGCAAATAGAACTTCCCGCCGAGGTTAAAATGGCGGTGTCTCTGTCTAATTTTAAAATTTTAATGCCGACAAACGTGCCTATTAAAAATGTACCGGTCAGCATAATTAAGGCAACCAAAAAACCGGAAACGCCAACATCAATAATGGATTGAAATGTAAGGCGAAAACCGTACAAAATGATGGCAACCCGCAGCAATACTTTTGCCGAAAAAACAATACCCGGTGTCCATGCTGCCGGCAGGTGATTGCGCAAGGTATTGGCATAAAACATACCGATGATAATACCGATAATCAGCGGGCTGAGTTTAAGGGCTTTGATAAAACCAATTTGTGATAACTGAATTGCCGCAATGGAAAATAAGGCTACAAAAAGTATGCCGTTTAAAGTATGCGGTCTGTGTTCTTTACTGAATGGCACAATATTTCTCCGAAGTTGGAATTTTACAGCGTATGAGCGAGGTGCAATTTTACACCTCGCTCATTGTTGGCGCAGAAAAATGCTATATTGCTGCTGAAATGCGCATTATATCTTTTCGACGGTTACCGGAATGGCTTGCCGTGCATTAGACCCTACCACAAAATCGCCGAGTGTGGAAATTCCTTGCCGGGTTGGGTCGCCGAAGCCGAGCAGGTTGCTGGCAACACCTTTCCCCCGAATGCCGCTGGCGTGCCAAATTTTGTTTTCCACCTGCTCTTGGCGCGCGCCCATTGCCCAGTGACCGTACCCGTGTTCAATACCGACCACGCCGGTTTGAATACCCAACCGCACCGAGGCGATACCTTCTACGCTGCCGCCGGGGCTGGTAACGCGCACTTTGTCGCCGCTTTTGATGCCTAGTTTTGCCGCATCTTGTTTGTGCAGCACAATGGCATTGCCGGGATGAATTTCGGACAGTTTGTTTGCCCCCATTGCCCCGGCAGACATCAATTGTGATTTGGTTGATACCATTTTGAATGGATATTCACTGGCGGGATAAACATCCTCAATGGGGGTTTCGTCGGCAAATCGCGCCGAAACCCACGTCGGCACACCGATGAACCGTTTGCCGTTCATGCTGTTTTTCGATGTGCCGAGTTTTTCGTTGTAAATTTGCATTGGTTTGCCGTAGCGGTGGGTCAGCCATTCACCCTGATATGCTTTATCTTCGTTTTCAAACCGCCCGCCGCGAGCCAGCACATAGGCGACTTTCTTTTGCTCTTCCGGTTTCAGCGTGGCGGAAATTTTATCCCACACGCGCGTGACACCGGTTAATGCCATATCTTCATCGCCGGCATCGGGGACGGGGTCGGCATCAAATGCAATGTTTGCCGCCACACGCAGATGCCAGTCTTCGGGGTGGTTCAGCGGATGCAAGTTGCCGTCGGCATCGGGTATGGCATTATCGCCAAAGCCGGGTAATCCCATCTTTTTGGCAACGGCAATCAAAAAACTTTCCATACAAATCGGGTCGCCGTCAGGGGTTTTGGCTTGCGGCGGCTCTATCACGGGCCAGCGCACCGAATTGACTTTGGTTAAATATGCCGCCCACGGACCGGTTGCGCCCCATGTTTCGTACAGTACCGTATCCGGCACAATATAGTCGGCATACGCGCTGGTTTCATTGATGAAGGGGTCTATGGATACAATCAGCGGAATGTTTTTGGGGTCTGCCAGCGCTTCTTTGCCGCCGTTGTGCAATCCGGCTTGCCCGTACAACGGATTGGTGTTCCACAATATCAGGGCTTTGACGGGGTACGGATAGCCGTTCAGCGCGGCGGTCATATATTCCGGCTGGATGGCAAATGAGAACGGATACCATGGGGCGGTTGCCGGATACGGATTCTGTCCGGCGTCTTTTTTCTTTTTGAACTCGGTGGTTTTCTCGTAGGGGAACCCTCGGCGGCTGATGCGGACACCTTTGGGTTTGACTTTGCCTTTAAATTTGACCATGTTGTATCGGGGACCCGGTTTCACGTCGGCGTAACGACCGCCGCCGGCGCCGGTGCCGCCTTTCCAGTTGAGATTGCCCACCATTGCATTGAGCATAACCACGGCATACGCGGTGTAAAAACCGGTGCTGTGCATGGTACCGCCGTGACAATCGGCAACGGCGCGCCGTCCGTGGCTGGTAAATTCGTCTGCCAGTTGGATGATGGTTTCTTCCGGGATGCCGCAAGCCTCGCTGTATTCTGCCAGCGTGTGTTTTTCGGTTTCTTCTTTCAGCAGTTGCAACCCGGTTTTTACCGCGACGGGCTGTCCGTCAATATCTACCGTGCCGTCGAAGAAAAGCACGGCGGCACCGGTGGCTGTGGCATGGGCGACCGGTTCGTTGGTGGCGGCATCAATAACCGCGTAAGTGTCGTTTTCGCCTTCTTCCGCCAAACCGAGCTGCGAACCTTTAACGAAATGTCCGTATGCCGGGTGTTCCGGGTCAACAATAACCAGATGGGTGGCATTTGACCAACTCGGTTCGCCGGCGGCTTTTGCCACATCACCATTGGGCTGGCTGAGGAATTTGGCATTGTATCGTTCGTTTTCAAAAATCCAGCGCAGCATACCCATTGCCAGTGCGCCGTCGGTGCCGGGTTTTACCGGAACCCAGCGGCTGCGAGCGCCGGCGGCAATGCTGTCGGAATTGGTCAGGACGGGGTCAACCACCACATAGGTCATATTGCCGTCGCTGCGTCCCTGCGCTACCATTTTCCCACTGCGTTTGAAGGGATTGCCGGCATTTGCGGGCGCAGTGCCGATGGTCAGCAGATATTCGGTATTTTTGAAATCCGGTTTCAAATGGGGATATTTTTTCCAGTCGCCCAGCAGTGCCGCGTATCCGGCGCGCATTGAAAGCCCGCAATTGCCGCGGTGTCCGGTAAAGTTGATGCTGCCAAACGACAGAACCGAGAAACGTTTGGCAAGCGGCAATCGCCCTTCTTTAAAACCGGCAATGAATGCCAGTTGGTTCGATTTGGGACCAAATTCCGGCGCGTCGGGGTCTAAGGGGGTTTCCACATCGCGGATGGCTTGCAAACCGTCAACATGCCCTTCGCCGAATAAATCTCCGCCTTCAACCACTTCTTTCACCAATTGCTCGAATGAGATTGCCTGCCATTTGCCGCTGCCGCGCGGTCCCACCCGTTTCAGCGGGGTCAGTACACGATACGGGTCGTACAGTTTATCGAGCACGGCGTTCCCCCGTCCGCAGGCGGTAGAACGGTGCACCAAACCTTGGTCTTGATAGCGGCTTAACATTTTGAAACTGTCTTTAATGGACATTTCATACGGTAAAAACGGGTCGGCGGAAAGAATGTGGTACGGGTTGCCCGTTACCCGCAAAACCTTTTGTGTATTTTTGTCAACCCGCACCCGAACGCCGCACAGCGTGGTGCAACCGACGCATACCGTGTTGGCAATATATTGGTCGGGGTTGGGAATGACATCGCCGGTAGCCGGGTCAATGCTGTATTCCGGTTGGGGGGCGTTGCCCGCCAAATGGTCGCGCGGTTTTTCGCCTGCCCACCAACCTTTGGCAATGCCTTTTAGTGTGGGACTATATCCGGCGGCAAAAACCGTCAATGCGCCGGCGGCGCCGGTTGCCTTCAACACATCACGTCGAGAGAGTTTCATTGTATACCTCCTGAAAGAACTGCTTTTTGCGTGGTTTCCGGTTCGCTGACGAGGTCATCGGGTGCGGGGGCATCGTCATTCCACGGCAAAAACCACGTGAAAATGATGAACAGAAACAGCCAGAATGCCCAGTTGCTCACCACTTCCATAATGCTTTTGCCGCCCCAAAATTGCGGCGTGTAATGGTAAAATCCGGCGCCGGTTTTGGGAATTTCCTGCCCGCCGATGACGGTATTCCAGCGGAAAAGCCACACACCGGCAACAGTAATAACGGTTGAAAGGATGAAAAGCGGGCGAATGCGGCGCAGGGCGGGGGTTAAGGCGATGATAGCCGGAATGACCAGCCCGACGCCCAATTCAATAACGACGGTTTCCACAAAATGGTCGCGGAACAGGAAGGTTATAACATCTTGGTACGAGCCGTAAGAGTAGAAAAAGCCGATGGAATACCAAAACAGGCGGATGGTCAAATCGGTAATAATTGTCCAGCCGAGCATCACACCCAATTTGTCTATCATATCCCAGCGGATGTTGCCGTTTTTGTCGCGTACCATCAGCCAAGCAATGATAATCATAAAGGCAATACCGCTGC
>CAYPNZ010000012.1:0-16126 GCA_964411845.1 uncultured Anaerolineaceae bacterium | reverse complement strand
TGAAAACCACACGCGGACAGTTGCGGTTGCACAAAGAAATATACGTTACCGATGATATTACGGTGCTCATCAGTTTGGTGGGCGATGCTTGGGGCGTGGTGATGATGGGGTTGAGTTTTGATACTGCCAAAGCAATGGTTTCAAAAATGCTGGGCGAAGATGTGCCCGATTTTAACGAATTGGCACAAAGCGGTATCAGCGAATTGGGAAACGTTATTGCCGGGTTGGCAACCACCAAACTCGGTGCGGCGGGATACACCACCGATATTTCGGTGCCGACATTGATTGTGGGACAGGGTTCACGCATTTCCACATTCGATATTCCGCGCATTGTGGTGCCGATGGAAACGGACTACGGCACATTAACGCTTACTTTGGCGGTGAAAGAGTCGAAAAAATAGCCGCTGTGACACGGCGATAAACCAATAAATCACCTTCTCTTGTCCTTCCCCAAAATTTGGGGTGAGGGCAAATTTTATGCCCAAGGCATCGAAACCTCCGCTTGACATTCCATCCGCTGGAAGGTGTATACTGTCATCAAATAGATTCAATCCGTGTGGCACGGGAATGGAAAATTATGATGGCGAACACCCAAAACGCAGAAACCCTGCAATTGAAAATCGGCGGGATGTCTTGCTCGTTCTGCACCAACACCATCCGGCAGGCATACGACCGCATTGACGGCGTGCAGGAAATCCACGTCAGCCTGTCGCACGAAGAGGCACTGTTGCGCTACGACCCCCGGCGCGTCTCGCCGACCACCCTGCGCGATACGATGCGCCAACTGGGCTACACCGTCCGCGACCCGCGCAAAGTGCGTTCCTTCGAGGAGCAGGAAGCGGAACTGCGCACGGAACGGCGGCGATTGTGGCTCGGCGGGGCGTTTACCGCCATCAGCGCGGCGTTGATGGCGGTGATGTGGCTGGGAATCATCCCGACCGCCATCCTCCGCCCCCCGATGCTGGTGGTGATGCCACTGCTGGCGCTCGCCACGGTCTTTGGTCCGGGCTGGTATATCTTCAAAATGGCGTACCAATCGTTACGGCGGGGCATTCTGAATCAGCACGTTTTGCTGGAATTCGGCGCCTTTGCCGGACTCATCGGTGGCACGCTGGGGCTGCTGGGGCAGTGGCTGAACGTGCCCGCGCTTCAATTCCCCGCCGCCGATTTTTTCGCCGTTGCCACCTTCATCACCACCTACCACATCCTGTCGGGCTACACCTCGCTGCTGGTGCGCACCCGCGCCTCGCAGGCAGTGCGCAAACTGCTCGCCCTGCAACCGGCAACCGCCCGCCTCATTCGGGAAAACGGCGAAACGGTCGAAGTCCCCATTGATGCCATCGTGCCCGGAAATCTGGTGCGCGTCCATCCCGGCGAAGCCATCCCGGTGGATGGACGCATTGAAGAAGGGTCATCCACCGTGGATGAAAGTATCGTCACCGGCGAATCGATGCCGGTGGAAAAAAGCGCGGGGGATGAAGTCATCGGCGGGTCGGTGAATCAGGCGGGCGGGCTGGTCGTCCGGGTCACCAAAGTGGGCGACGAAAGTTATCTGCAACGGGTGGCGCGCTACATCGAAGAGGCGCGGGCGATGAAACCGGGCTTGCTGGCGCTGGTGGATGTGGTGCTGCAATATTATGTCCCCGCCATTTTGGGTTTCGCCGCGCTGGGATTCATCATCTGGACGGTGGGCGCGTGGGTTTTCACCGGACAACCGAACTTCCCGCGCGCGATTTTCGGCGGGCTGGCGGTTTTTGTGATGGGCTATCCCTGCGCGCTGGGGATGGCGACGCCGCTGGCGATGATTCGCGGCGGGGGCGAAGCCGCTTCCAAAGGAATTTTGATGCGTTCCGGCGAGGCGTTTCAGGTTTTTAAAGACCTCACCACGGTGGTGCTGGACAAAACGGGAACCATCACCAAAGGAAAGCCGGATGTCGCCGATATTTTCATCCCCCAAACGGAAACCGCGCCGACTCCCGAACAACTATTGCAATGGGCGGCGGGGGTGGAACAGGGAAGCGAGCACCCGCTGGCGCGGGCGGTGGTGCTGGCGGCGCTGAACCGGCGGCTGGATATTCCCGTCACCCGCAATTTTGAAACATTTTCCGGCAGGGGCGTGCGCGCGGAAATTGACGGGTGCACAATTTTGGTGGGCAGTCGAAATTGGATGGCGGCGCTGGGAATTGCGGCGGACGGGCTGACCGCCGACCTGCGCCGGGTGCAGGATGAGGGGAAGACGGTGCTGCTGGTGGCGGCAGAAACGGCGGACGGACGGCGCACCCTTTTGGGCGCGATTGCCGTCGCCGATACGCTGAAAGACGATGCCGTCGAGACCATCGCCCGCATGAAAGCCGCCGGGTTGCGCCCGTTGATGCTGACCGGCGACAACGCCCGCACGGCGCGGGTGATTGCCGCCGCCGTGGGCATCGAGCAGGTGCGGGCGGAAGTTTTGCCCGACGAAAAAGCGGCGCAGGTGCGCCAATTGCAGCAGGCGGGCGAACGGGTGGCAATGGTCGGCGACGGTATCAACGATGCCCCCGCGCTGATGCAGGCGGATGTCGGTATCGCCATCGGCGCGGGCACGGATATTGCGATTGAATCATCGGACATTATTTTGACGGGGGAACGGCTCGGCGGGGTGGTGGATGCCTTTTTCATCGGGCGCAGCGCGTATCGAAAAACGGTGCAGAATTTATGGCTGGCTTTCGCTTTCAACGGCATCGGCGTGCCGTTGGCGGTGACGGGGTTGGTGCATCCCGCTTGGGCGATGATTGCCATGGTGTTGAGCGTCAGCACGGTGCTGCTCAATTCTTTCGGCGGGCGATTGCTGCCCCGCAGCGCAACCCGGCAATTGCCGCCGTCGGCGCGGTGAGAAGCGGCAAATTTGCATCCGTCAAAAGCACACCATTCGGTGTGTTTTTTTGTTTACGTCCCCTTTACGGGGCGTTTAGGTTAGTTTTACTGACCATCAAACACGAGAATGATAGAATGGAATGTGGGGAAAAGTTATAAAAGCGAGGTTTTATGTCTTCGAACAATTTTCCATATACGATGCAATCAAGCACAGTTGTATGTATCGCGGGTATGCATCGCTCCGGCACATCAATGATAACACGGTTACTGAATTTGAGTGGGGTTTTTTTGGGTGACGAAGAACAATTAATGCCCCCTCACCCCGATAATCCTAATGGATATTGGGAGAATACCAAAATTGTGGATATCAATAGAGCCGTTTTAAAACATTTAGGTGGCGGATGGGATTTTCTTCCGCCCAATATCCCCGATGATTGGATAACTGACCCTACATTGTCAGCACTATTTGATGAAGGCAAAGATATTATACAAACTTTTGCCGACTATACCGTGTGGGGTTGGAAAGACCCGCGCAATAGTTTGTTGCTGCCATTTTGGCAAAAATTAATTCCCAATTTGAAGGTGGTGATTCCGCTGAGGAATCCATTGGCTGTTGCACGTTCGTTGCAAAAACGAAACGGTTTTTCAATTGCGGCTGGGTTAAATTTATGGCTGATGTACAATAAATATGTACTGGCATATACATCTGATAACCGGATTGTTACGCCATATGAATGGTATTTTAAAACCCCGCAGCAAGAATTGAAGCGCGTGTTAGATTTCTTAAATATTCAATTATCGGATGAAGAAATTACCCGAATATGCTCAGTCGTCTCGCCGGAACTTCAACGGAATAAACCGGAGATGTTGCAATTGCCCAATGTGGGGGTGTTTCCCGAAGTTGTATCCACATATCAATTGATGATGGACGAAGCCAAGCAGCGGGCGGGTAAAGGGGATGATGAGGTTGTTGAACCGGTTGTCTCCATCATTATCCCCGTATTCAACAAAGTTGAACTTACCCGGCAATGTTTGGCGGCGTTGTATACCAACACCAAAACCGATGTGCCTTTTGAGGTTATCGTGGTAGACAATGCCTCTACCGATGATACACCGCAGTATCTTCAAGCGGCGCAAGCGCAGTACCCCAACTTGCGGGTTGTTACCAATGCCGAAAACGCCGGTTTTGCCCGCGCTTGCAATCAAGGCGCACAAGCCGCCATTGGAAAGTATGTGCTTTTTCTGAACAACGATACCGAAGTTCAACCCGGCTGGCTCACCGCAATGTTAAAAACCATCAACGAGCGTCCCGATGCCGGTGTTGTGGGGAGCAAATTGCTTTTTCCCGACGGAACTATTCAGCATGCCGGTGTGGCAATCGTCAGAGATATGGAAAAAGACATTCCGGTCAGTGCGTGGCATATTGGGTATCAGCATCAAGACGCGCCGGCTTTCAATCGTGTATTACCCCTTCAAGTTGTAACGGCTGCCTGTATGCTGGTTAAAAAATCGGTATTTGAGGAAGTTGGCGGTTTTGATGAAGCATATTGGAACGGATATGAAGATGTGGATTTCTGTTTCAAAGTCGGGCAAGCCGGTTACGTCATTTATTACCAGCCGGAAAGTGTGGTCATCCATTATGAATCGCAATCCGGCAAAGAACGACATGTGCGCGAAGATGACAACTTGCAACTATTGCAAGAGCGATGGACGGGGAAAATCGTTGCCGATTATGTTCGCCGTGCTTCCGGAGATATTCGCCCCACCACATCCATCATCATCGTCACCTACAATTCCGAAGCGTCCATTCGGATGTGCCTTGACAGCGTGCTGGAAAATACCCGCGTTGCTGCCGCAGTGGTAGTGGTAGATAACGCTTCTACCGATAACACCCGCGCCATACTCGCCGAATATGGCAGCCGCATCACCACCATTTTAAATGATGAAAATCTCGGTTTTTCCGCCGCGTGCAATCAGGGCATCAACGCCACCGGCGGCGATTTTGTGGTGTTGCTCAACCCCGACACACTGGTAACCCCCGGCTGGTTGCGGCAATTGCTGGCACACTTCAAACCGGGTGTGGGCGCGGTTGGACCCCTGTCCGATTATGTCGCCGGTCGACAAAAATTCCAACTTTATCTGCCGAAAGACCGTCCCGCCGAACTGAACCTGCAATCGTTGTTGGAAATTTTGCACCGGCACAACCGCGGCAAAGCGGTAGAAACCAAACTGCTCATCGGATTTTGTATGGTATTGTCGCGTGCCGCCCTGAATGAAGTCGGGTTGCTGGATGAAAGCCTCTTTTTGGGTAATGATGACCTCGATATTTCGTGGCGGTTGCGCAACGCGGGTTACAAATTATTGGTTGCCACCGACACCTTTGTGCACCATGAAGGGCAGGTCAGTTTTAAAACCGAAGCCAAATCAAAAACCGATGCACTGGTTCAGCAGAGCACCGACCGGCTGTATGAAAAACTGGTTGCCCATTACGGCGAAGGCAATGTCCCCCCGCCGATGGAACTGTGGGGCATCAACTGGTTTACCCCCACCTATGCCCGTTTCCGCGAAAAAACCGCCCCCGCCCCCCAAACGTCTGCCGGACTCACCTCTATCATCATTTTGGTGCACAACCGGCTGGAATTAACCCAAACCTGCCTAACGAGTATCGCGCGGCATACCGCCGAACCACACGAAATTATCATTGTGGATAACGCTTCTACCGACGATACCCCCGCCTTTTTAACCCAGTATCGCGCCAAACACCCCAATGTGCGCGTCATCCGCAACGAAGAAAATGTTGGGTTTGCCGCGGGGAACAATCAGGCGCTGGCGCTGGCGCGCGGCGAGTTTGTCATTTTTTTGAACAACGACACGGTCGTTTCGCCCGGCTGGTTAAACGGCATGCTGCAAGTGCTGCACGAACATCCCGATACCGGCATCGTGGGTCCCGTATCGAACAGCGTATCCGGTCCGCAGCGGCTTGCCGATGTGCCGTATCAAAATATGGACGAGTTTGAAACCTTTGCCGCCGATTGGGCGGCGCAGCATCGGGGCGAAAGCATCGTTTTCCCGCGGTTGGTTGGTTTTTGCTTGCTGGCGCGCCGCACAGTCATTGACCGCATTGGCGGCTGGGATGAACGGTACGACATCGGCAATTATGAAGATGACGATTTTTGTGTGCGTGTTGCCGTTGCCGGTTTTAGCGCCCGTATCGCGCAGGCAGTCTTTATCCACCACATGGGCGGACAAACTTTCAAAGCGTTGAATATAGATTATCGCGCCCAAATTGAAAAGAACTGGCGGCTATTCACCGAAAAATGGCGCATCCCCGATACCGTCCGCCGCGGCGAAAATTACATACCGGCGGTGCTGGCGCAATCTTTTGCGCCGGATGAAATTTTCGTCCCCATCCCCAGTGCCGACGCCGTGCAGCCGTTGGAAATTTCTGCCAAACCGGCGGCAACGGTCATTTTGCTGAACGGCACGGAAGCCGATTCGCCGGAAATGCTGGCGGAAACGGCGGCGGCACTGGCGGCACTGCCCGCCGAATTGCGGGTGATAGTGCCCGCCGGTTGGCAGGTAGATTTGCCTGCCGCGGCGACAATCGCCGGGGCGGACGTAACCGCCGCGCTGGCAGACGCCGTGCAAACGGCAAAATATGTCGCGCTGGTGTCTGCCGATGTTCAACTTGATGCCGACCCGCTGGCGCAATTAACCGCCATCGCCGAAAGCAACCCCACGGTTGCCGCCATCGCGCCGGTGTCATCTGCCGCGCCCGAAACGCATCGCGCCGAAACTGCGGCAGACAACCCCGCCGCGTGGACGGCTGTTTCGGTGCTGGGGGGTTTTTGCGTGCTGTTCAAAGCGCATCCCGTGCGGGTGGTGGGCGGTATTGCCACCGACACAGCGGCAGCAGTGGCATTGCTCGATGTGTACCGCCGCTTGCAAGCATTCGGCTTCCGACTGGCGCGGGCAGACGGCGTATGGGTGCGGCACAACCGGTTGTCGGATGCGGAAGGCGCAAATTTCGCCGAAATGATTTCGCATCATCAAAAAGTGGATGACCTGCTGGCAGCGGGTCGGCAAGCGTTGGCGCAAAATAATTTGGAAGCCGCCGCCGCGGAATTCGCCAAAGTTGCCGAAACCCATCCCGATGTGCCGGAAGTACAATCGGCGTTGGGGGCTGCGCTGATGGCGCTGGGACGCCCGGCGGATGCCGTCCCCGCCCTGAAAAAAGCGGTGGCGCTATTGCCCGGCAATGTGGGGGCATACACCCAATTGGGATTGGCGTATTTTCAGGCGGAAAAACCGCGCCAAGCCCGCCGAATGTTCAAACGGGTGTTGGAATTTGACCCCCAAAATTTGCAGGCACAACTCTTTTTGATTGACCTGTATCGCGCCGAAAAACGGTTTCCCGATGCCATTCGCCATGCCAAAGCCGCGCTGGAAATTGACGCGGAAGATACCGACGTGTTGGTCAGTTACGGGCTGCTGATGCTCGATTTGGATGATGTGGACGGGGCGGAAATGGCGTGGCAGCGGCTTGCCGATGCGCCCCGCGACCACCCCGGCGTGATTGCGCTGATGACCGGCTTGCTGGCGCGCGGCTCGCAGCGGGTGCGACCCTCGGCGGTACTGGCAGAAGTGGAAGCCGCCCAGCGCGCCGAAGACTGGACGCGGGCAATTTCGCTGCTGAAAAGCGTGCTTGCCGCCAACGGCGGTTCGCCGCAGGAAAAAGCCGCCCTGTGGAATCGGCTGGGGCTGTCGCATTTTCGCGCCGGCAACCCCGCCGAAGCCGCCGTCGCTTTTGAGGAAGGGCTGAATCTTGCCCCCGACGATGTGGACATTCTCAACAATCTGGCGGAAATGTACCTGCAACAGGAACAATCCGACCGTGCCACAGCGTTCATCAACCGCGCCTTGAAAGTTAATCCCAACGATACCGGCACGCTGATGCTGCTGGGCAACGCCGCCATTCAACTGGGCGATTTGGACACGGCGCAGATGGCGTTTCAGCGGGTGCAGTCCGTCGCGCCGGAAACGGAAGGGGTGGATGCCGTGCTGCACGAACTTTCGGCGGCGATGGATGGCATGCCGGTGCAAACCGCCATCGAAAAACCGAATTTGGACACACTGGTGGCAGACGTGGAAGCCGCTCAACAGCGTGAAGATTGGTCGGCGGCGGTTGAATTGCTGAACACCGCCCTGCAATTTTCCGATGAATATCAAACGGCGGTGACGGTAGATTTGCTGAACCGGTTGGGCGTAACCCAATTTATGGCGGGTAATCTTGATGATGCGCTGGATGTGTTCCGGTCGGCGCTGGAAATTGACCCGGAAAACCGCGATGTGCTGGGCAATCTGGCAGATGTATATGCCCGCCGGGGACAACTCGACCGCGCCACCGAATATTTGAACCGCGCGTTGACCCTCAACCCGGATGATGTGCCCACTCTGATGTCGCTGGGCAATTATGCCATCCAATTGGGCGAAATGGATGTGGCGCAAATGGCATTCCGCCGGGTGCAAACCCTTGCGCCGGAAACAGAAGGCATCGGTGAGATTTTGACGCAGTTGGATGCCATTGCCGCTGCACCGACAGCCGCGCCGACGGTCATCTCATCCAATGGCAATACCCCCACTGCACCGATTTTCATCGGCGGCGCGGGGCGTTCCGGCACCACGCTGGTGCGCGTCATCCTCGATTCACACCCGCATATTGCCTGTGGTCCCGAATTCAAACTCACCCCGGTTGTCGGCGATTTTTTGCGAAAGGTTGAAAACGAACTGCCGCAAATTTCGCAAAATTATCACCTGCCCGCCGATGCCGTGCCGCACGGTTTACGCCAACTGCTGGAATCGTTGCTGATGCCGTATTTGGCGCAAAGCGGCAAACGGCGCATCGCCGAAAAAACACCGCACAATGTGGCATTCTTTCCGCAACTGCACCAAATTTTCCCCGACAGCCCGCTCATTCACGTCATCAGAGACGGGCGAGACGTGGTGGCATCGCTATTGCAAATGGATTGGCGAGATATTGCCACAGGCAACCCGATGCCCATCACTTCCGATGTTCGCGCCGCCGCATCATACTGGGCGGATATTGTTTCACGGGCGCGGAATGCCGCCGCCGACCCGAATTTGGCGCAGCGATATTTTGAAATTCGATATGAAGATTTGGTAACCGACCCCGAACCGATTTTGCGGCAACTGTTTGCATTTTTGGGCGAGCCGTGGGATACAACCGTGCTGCACTATTATGAACAAACGCACAATTTAGCGGGCGAATCGAGCCGCGAGCAGGTATCGCAGCCGCTGTACACCCGTGCTGTCGGTCGCTGGCGAAAAGATTTGTCGCCGGAAGAGCAAGCCGTGGTCAAAGAAATTGCCGGAGATTTGCTGATTGATTTGGGGTACGCCGAAGATAAAAATTGGTAAACAATGACGCAATCAACCGAACCGCTCAAACTGTACATTTACACCCGCGGGCGTGATAATTTTGTTTTTCCGCTGGGTGATGCCCCAATGCCGATATTCGCCGCGGAAACATTACCGGCGGAATTTACAGCCGTGGCAACGCCTGCTGCCGCCAATTTCATCGTGTTGCCGTTTGATTTGGGCTTGCTGGTTAATGCGGTGGGTATCCGGCTGACGGCGCAATATTTGCGAACGCTGCCTTTTTTCGGCGCGTATGCCGCCAAACACGTTTATTTTCTGCGGCACGATGATTCTCGCCCGCTGGGTGTGCCCGGTGTGATTTTCCGGGTGGGGGCAAACCGTTTCCACCGCGACCCGCTGACGGTGGCGTTGCCATATCACACTGAAGATTTCGGCGCGTTGGCAAATGCCGATTTTGCCGCGCTGCCGTATGATACCGCTTTTGTGGGATATGTCGGGTTGACCGATTTGCGCCGCACGATGGCGCACAGCGTGCGCGCCGCATCTGCCCTGACGGCGAAAATTGTATTGCGCGAAATCTTTTTCGGGCACGTGAAAGAGCATCGAAGCCCCGAAGCGCAGGCGCAATTCCGCGCCGAGTACCGGCAATCGCTGGCAGAAACGCGCACGGTGCTGTGTCCGCGCGGCGAGGGCGAAGGCTCCATCCGTTTTTTCGAGGCGATGTCGGCGGGACGGGTGCCGATTTTGCTGGCGGATGAACACGAATTGCCCTTTGCCGACCAAATTGATTACGATGCTTTTGTGCTGCGCATTCCGCAGGCGGATGCCGCCCGCACCGGCGAAATTTTGGCGGCGTGGCTGGCGGCGCATCCCCCCGAAACGTTGCAGCAGATGGGCACGCTGGCGCGCCGAGCGTGGGTTAAACATATTGACCCGCAAAAACTGCCGCAAGAAATTCATCGGTATTTAAACCGCATCAAAATCGAAACAGCGGGACAATTGACCGTGCCGCCCGCCGAAAAACGTCCGCGCCGGCTTGCCGCCACCGAGTTGCAATATCTGTATGCCCGCGCCGCCGAATTGCCCCGCCACAGCACCGCGCTGGCAGTGGTTGGCGCTGACCGCCTGCCGGTGCTGACTCTGGCACAAGCCTTTGCCGACACCGGCAACACCGATTCGCAGGTGCTGGCGCTGCCACTGCCGAAGGCGCCGCCGGGCGAATTGCCGCCCGCCGCCGCCAAAATGGTTTCGATTTTGCCACCGTATTCCGCCGAAAGTTTGGCGCGTGTGCGGATTCGCAGCATTCACCTGTTTTATTTTTCCGGCATTTTCACGGCTGCCGACACTCGCACGCTATTGCAAAACTGGTATCCCACCCTCGGTTTTGGCGGCATGTTCATCGGCATTGACCGCACCCCCAACCAAACGGTATGGCACGCCGCCGAATCTTTCTGCCGTGAGTTGGGCTGGTTCACCCCGCGCATCGCCCTGAAAACCGAAAATTACATCTTGTTTGAATTGGAATTTAACGCCGCCGCAGTCTTTCAAAAAACTTTCGGGTTTCAATCTGTGCCGATGTATACCTTGCCCGCCGTGTCTGCGCCGCCGGTGCGCCAACTGAATTTCAGCGGAGATGCGCCGCCCGCCCGCCTGCCGAGCGTGTCGCTGTGTATGATTGTAAAAAACGAAGAAGCCAATTTGGCGGATTGCCTGCGCTCGGTGGGCGATTTTCCCGCCGAAATCATCGTGGTGGATACCGGTTCCACCGACCGCACGGTGGCAATTGCGGAATCTTTCGGCGCGAAAGTGTATCATTTTCAATGGATTGACGATTTTGCCGCCGCGCGGAATGAATCGCTGCGGCACGCCACCGGCGATTGGATTTTCTGGCTTGATGCCGATGACCGTGTGCCGCCGCGCTCGCTGGTGCAGTTAAAACAGGCGGTGGCATCGGGGCAGGCAGATGCGTTTCGCTGCCGAATGGTCAGCCCGTTGGGGGGCGACACCCCCGCGGTGAATGTCGCGCTGTATACCCTGCTTTTCCGCAATTATCGCGGCGTGCAGTTTGAAGGGGCAATTCACGAAACGCCCACCGATTCCGCCGTGCAGCAGGGGTTGATGCTGGCAAATACCAATATCGTCATTGAGCATCACGGCTATGGCGATACGGCGCAATTGCGCCAAAAAGCAAAACGGAACGCCCGCATCCTGCGCCGATGTTTGACGGCAGAACCGGATAACCTGAAATGGCGATACCATTTGGGGGTCAGTCTGTATCAAATGGAAGATTATGCAGGTGCGGCAATGCAGTTCGAGCCGATTGTGGCGCATCCCGCCCCGCCGCTCAACGAGCAAAATCAGGTGTACCGCGCCCATTTGCTGCTGTTATCGGCGTATGCCAACACCAACCAACCCGCTCGCGCCGATGCGGTGCTTGCCCGCGCGCTGGAACGCTATCCGCGGCGGCGGCATCTGCTGGCGGCGGCGGGCATGTTTCGGTTGCACCAAAACCGCCCCGCCGAAGCGGTATCGCTGCTGGAACGGGCGCAGACACTGCCCCCCGATACCGGCGAAGGGGAAGACTGGCAGCCCGGCGTATTGGAATCGCAACTCGCGGCGGCACATCACGCCGTGGGCATAACGGCATTCCAGCGCGGCGATTTTCTCTCTGCCGCCGAATCGTTTCAGCGGGAAATTGCGCTGGCGCGCGACCCCGCCCAAATTGCCGAAGCATGGAAACTGACCGCCCTGTGTTTGCAAAAACTGGGGCAGGAAAATGAAGCGATGATTGCTTGGAAAATGAGCGAATCCGCAACTTTGCAAATAGGCAAGTGATTTATGACCGACCACCCGTCACCGGCAACCGACAACCGAACCCGCCGCATCACCCTAACTTTTGACGGCACAACCGCCCCCGACAAATTGCCGTCGGTGTCGCTGTGTATGATTGTGAAAAATGAAGAAGACACGCTGGCGGAGTGTCTGCGCTCGGTGGGCGATTTTCCCGCCGAAATCATCGTGGTGGATACCGGTTCCACCGACCGCACGGTGGCAATTGCGGAATCTTTCGGCGCGAAAGTGTATCATTTTCAATGGATTGACGATTTCGCCGCCGCACGGAATGATGCCATTCGCCGCGCCACCGGCGAATGGGTTTTTTGGATGGATGCCGACGACCGCATTTCGCCGGAAAATCTGGCGCGGTTGAAACAGGCGTTGGCATCGAATGCCGCCGATGTGTACAGCGCGCGCATCGTCAGCCCCAACGCGCAGCACCGGCAATCGCGTTCCATTGCCCACCATCTGCGGCTGTTCCGCAACGGGTTGGGCTTGTCGTTCATCTATCCCCTGCATGAAGATTTGAATTTGGCGGCGGCGTCGCGCCCGCTGACGGTGGCATACACCAACATCGAAATTGAACACGTGGGGTACGTGCTGGGCGATGACCTTTTCAAGCAAAAAACGCGCCGCAATCTGAAAATCATCCGCAAATGTTTGGCGAAAGACCCGCAAAGCGTGCGTTGGCATCATCATTTGGGCATGTCGCTGGCAATTTTGGGCGACCATCCCGCGGCAATCCGTGCGCTGGCATTTGTGATAGCGCAGGGCGGACGCGGTATCGGCGAGGTGGAATTTTATTACACGCATCTGTGGCTCATCTCGCTGTACAGCAAAACACGCCGGTTTAATGCCGCTGAAACCCTGCTGCGGCAGGCGATGCAGCGATTTCCACAGCGACAGCATCTTTTTATTGCCGCGGGGATGTTTTATCTTGACCGCGACGACCCCGAAACGGCGCGCCGCTGGCTGGAGCAGGCGCAGCAACTGCCACCCGAATCGTTGAGCATGCAGGGGCAAACGTGGCTGCCGGGCACGCTCGATGATTATTTGGGACAAACCTACCTGCTGCTGGGTGATGTGGCGCGGGCGCGGGCGCAATACCGCCGCAGCGACAGCGTATCGGCGGCAAAAAATCCCGTTGCGCCGGGGGAATTGCACAAATTGGAAATTGAATTGGCGCGGGGAAACGCGGCGCTGGTGGCGGAACGGCTGGCATCGCGGGCAAACGGACTGCCGTTCGCCCAAAAATTGCTGGCGCGGGCATACCACCGCCGCCATGCATGGTCGAAAGCGGTGGCGGCGCAAGCGCGCGCGGTGGCAATCGGCACACCCACCGCCGAAGATTGGCGGCTATTGGCGGCGGCACTGATTTTGAAAACGGGCAAAACGCACAGTGCGGCACGGTTGTGCGATATGGCACTGCGGCAATTTCCCGCCGATAGCCGGTTGGCGGATTTACAAGCGTTCATCCGGCGGAATGCCGATATTTGGCAATCCGTCGCCGAAACGGTCAGCGCGGCATTGAATGCCGACCGGCGCGACCGGGCATTATCGGCGCTGCGGCATATTGCAGACTTGCTCGATATTTCTACCACCGAGTTACTGCGTCAACATGGCATGCGGTGCATCAACGCCAAAAATTACTCGGCGGCGGTAGAGGCATTTGCGCTGCTGGTTGAATTGGCGCCCACCGATACCGCCGCATACAAATCGCTGGGGGTGGCATTAAACGGGGTGGGTATGGCAGATGATGCGGTTGCGGTGTGGAAAGTGGCACAACAATTGGAAAATCAAACAGGTTGACGGATAAAACAGGAAAAGCAAATGGCATACCGCAAAGAACGCCCAAAGTTGAAACGAACATTTTTGCAGGGTCCCGATTTGACGTTTGACGGGAAAAACCCGCCGCGGGAATATCCGGCGGTATCGCTGTGTATGATTGTCAAAAACGAAGCGGACAATCTGGCGGACTGCATCGGCTCGGTGGGCGATTTTCCCGCCGAAATCATCGTGGTGGATACCGGTTCCACCGACCGCACGGTGGCAATTGCGGAATCACTCGGCGCGAAAGTGTACCGGTTCGATTGGATTGACGATTTTGCCGCCGCGCGGAACGAGTCCATCCGGCATGCCACCGGCGAATGGATATTTTGGATGGATGCCGATGACCGGCTGGAACCGGATGGCGCGGCAAAATTAAAGCAAGCCGTCGTTTCCGGCAAAGCCGATGTGTACATGTGTCGGGTGGTGAGCCACGGCAAAGGGGCGGGCAGCGCCGATGCCGTCGTTGAGCATTTTCGGTTGTTTCGCAACGGGTTGGGGTTGAAATTTCACGGCGCGCTGCACGAATCCATCGCCCCCGATGTGATTGATTTGGGGCTGGTGGTGGCGCGCACCAACATTGAAATTCGCCATACCGGTTACAGCATCGATATTGAAGAGTACAAAGCCAAAGCGCGGCGCAATATGGCTATCATCAACGCCGAATTGGCGAAAAACCCCGACGACCTCTATTGGCGATACCATCGCGCCGCAAGCCTTTCCATTCTTGGCAATCCCGAACAAGCCGCCGCCGATTATGAAGCCGTGCTGGCAGACCCGCCGCCGCAGTTAAATTGGGATATTTATGTGTATCAGGCGCACACCGGTTTGCTGGACATTTACAATAATGCCGGAAAATTTGATGACGCGCGGCGAATTTTGCAACTGGCGTTGGAACGATTTCCGCAGCGGCGACATTTGGCAGTGGTGGCGGGATTGTTCTATTTTGGGCAGGACGAGTTGGATACCGCACTGGAATATTTGTTGCGGGCACAGCGGCTGCCGCGCGAAAGCGATATGCTGGGGCAGGCGTGGTCGCCGGGGAAACTTGAAGCGGTGTTGGGGCAGGTGTATCTGCTGCGCGGTGAATATGGGTTGGCGCGGCAAGCATTTATGGACATGTTGGCGGAAAACGGCAAAACGCTGTCGCTGTCGCCCCCGGCGGCATACGCGGCAGCAGAGCGGCTTTTCTCGGCGGGTGATTTTGATGCGGTGTGTGAGATGCTCGATGCGGTGGCAATGGGCAATCCGCCCGCGTTGCGTCTGCTGGCGCGTGCGGAAAACAAACGCGAGCGATGGCACAGCGCCACGGCAAATTTGGCGCAGGCAATGGCGCTCAGCGAGCCGGCGCCGGACGAGTGGGTAACTTTGGCGGAATATGTGCTGCACACCCGCCATTTCGCTTCGGCGGAACGGTTGTGCCGGCTGGCGCTGCAAACCAACCCGGAAAATGCCAACGCGATGAATCTGATAGGGTTTATTGCGTTTCAGCAGAATGACGCCGAAAAAGCGATGACCTATTTGCTGCATGCTTTTTTGCATGCTCCCCATAATGACTGGGTGCGGCAAAATTTGGAAAAACTGGCGGACGCATTACATTTGCCGTTGCCGGAAGCCATTCGGCAGCACGGCGGGCGCATGCTGGGGCAAAAAAAGGCGGCACTCGCGGCGATTGCTTTTTCGGTGCTGGTGCAAATAACGCCCGCCGATGCGGCGGCATATCGCTCGCTGGCGGTGGCGCTCAATGCGCTGGGGCAGGAAGAGGAAGCGATGTTCGCTTGGCAAACCGCCGAGCAATTAACCGGCGGGTAAACGAAGATTGCTTCGCGACGGTTGCAATGATTCGCATTTCTTCCCGATTGTGCATACCCGGTGGGTTTTTGTACTGCCGGGAAATATCCCCTTCCGTAAAAATATCGTAAAAAATTACGATATACCTCAAGAAAGTTCTACTTCTTCCGATAATAGAAACACAACCGAATAGAAATATTGATTTTTAGCGCACAATGAAAGGAGGTGTCCGCGCGAAAAGTTAGATTATCAGCAGTCCAATCGGTAAATTTTAGGAAATTTGGTAAGGAAACCAACTAAAAAACACGGAGGTTATTAAAATGGCACAAGTAGATTTTACACGAATTGCATCGAACATCGGCGCGCTGAACGCGCTGAACGCGCTGCGAAGCGTCAACAACAATTTGGCACTGCACCAAAC
>CAYPNZ010000011.1:0-16132 GCA_964411845.1 uncultured Anaerolineaceae bacterium | reverse complement strand
GCACTCGTGGCGCAAAAAAACTGACAGGGCAACCCGTTTTACTCGTTCACCGGTTTTTGTGCCGCCACAAACAGCGATTCATCCGGCGCGAACGTCATCGGTGGCGCCATCGTTGATGAACGCCGCCCATCCCCGCAAAAAACCCACGGCTATAACACTTTTTGCACGGTCAACCAATTCGGATGCGCATCATTCGCCTGTGAGATGGCATCTTCCGCGCCGAGCACCACCACATGCCCCTGTTGGCGCACGGCATCCAGCACGGCGGCAAATTCTTTAAAATGCCGCACGGTGGTGGAAAGAATTTCATCACGCGCTTTTTGGCGGGCTTCATCGGTATAGCCGATGAGATAGCGCAACAGCGAAGTGTAACCTTTGGCGTCGGGCAATTGGTAGGCATCCATCGCCCCGATAGCGCCGATGATGGATTTGGTCAGTTCCGATTCGCTCAAATCGAGTTGCCGCAGAAAGTCGGCGGTGCGGTCGTAATTTTCCAGCGTGGGCAGCAAGTTGGGGTCGCGGTACGAAAGGAAAGCAAACACCCCCGTTTGACGGCTAAACGTGCTGAAACCGGCATACGCCCCGCCCTGCACGCGCACGCGCTCCCACAGCCATGTGGAACGCAAATAATTGCTGATAACGGCAATGGAACCGTGATAGCGATAGCCCAGTTTGTAAATATCTGCGCCTTTGGCAACATAATTTACCTGCGCGGGGATGGTTAACCCTTCGTTGGACGGTAATGCCCGGCGCTGCCACACCACCGGCGAAACCGGCGCGGCGGGCAAATCGCTTAAAAACGCCGCCAGTTTCGGGCGGAAGCGCGCCCAGTTGTCCGCATCGAGCGTTACATTGCACAATATCGCATTCCGGTTGAGCAAAAGTTGACGCATGGTTTCCAACTTTTGTAAAATGCCGTCCCAACCGGTTTCAATCTCATCTGCCAATTGACGCACAAAATACAAATTATTGATACCGTCCATCTGCTCCGAAACCCAATCGGCGGTATTAAAATGCGCCCGCAGCCGCCCGCTCACCACACTGTGCCCGCCGGGAATGAGTCCGGCTTCTTGGTCGGCTTTATCTTCCAGCACCATTTGGCGGAAACGCTCCAAATTGTCAAACTTCACCGCAAGCAGCACATCTCGCAAAATATCGAGCAAATCATCGGCGTGGGACATGGTGGCTTTGCCGCGCAGCATCAACCACGCCACGGGGTCATCTGCCTGCCCTTCTCGCGCCGAAATGTAGGTTGACGACCAAATGCCGCCCGTTTTTCGCCCGATGCGCTGCGACAACTTCACAAAATCTTCGCGTTCGGTGCCAATTTCCAGCAACGCCTCGCTGAATAATGGCAGATACGGCAAATATTCCTGTGGCAGAACGCGCAAATTCAAACCCACATCCAAATAAACAATGCCGTTGGTGAACAAATCGTGATACAGCAGCATACTGCCCTGCTCGGTATCCACCGTCAACGGAATAATTTTATTTTTCTTTTCCAAATCAGCCAGCGTTAAATGGGGAATGGTTGCCAGTGCTTCCGGTGAGTCGGGGGTTTCTTGAATTTTTTTGAGGGTTTGGGTGTTTTCAATAATTTGAATAATTTCTTGCTGTGACATTTCCGCTTTGATGCGTGCCAACCGTGCGCGTTCTTCCGCCTCATCACGCGCCTGTTTTTCGGGGTCGGGACGCAAAACCAATGTTACCCGATGTGTGTTTTCCAGCAGATGCTCGCGGATGAGCGCCGGGAAAAAGTTGGGGTCTTGCGCGCTTTTTTTAATTTTTGCCAGCGGTTTTTCAAATGCCAGCGGGGTCAGGGGGTCGCCGTCATACAACCACGCCGAAAGCGCCCCGAACATCAACGCCAAGCCACGCGGATAACTGCCGGTATTCTGCTCGCGTAAACGAAATTCCAGCGTGTTCAGTCCGGCTTCAATCATATCAGGGTCGAAACCGTTTTGCGCCAAATCAGCCAGCGTATCGGTAATGAGTTGTTCGGCTTTGGCAACATTTTCATCTGCCACACCCTTTAAACCCACCGAAAAAAACATTTGCCGCAAATATGACGATGTGCCGCCCCCGGTGATGTCTTCGCCCAAGCCGGAATCAATCAGTGCTTTGCGCAGGGGTGATGCCGGTGTGCCCACCAAAATATACGACAGCAATCCCAGCGCGGTGGCGGCATCTACATTTTTTGTTTCCGGCAGCAGCCAATTCACGGTGAACATCGTTTTATCGTCGCCGCTGTCGGCATTGGCGGCATAAGCGCGTACCACCTCTTTTGGTGCGGCAAATTTCGGGTGCAGCGGAATTTCCGAATCAACCGTCAGCGGCTCAAATTCTCGCAGATATTCATCCAGCAGTTGCAATCGTTTTGCGGGGTCATCATCCCCGTAAAAATAGATGCGGGCATTTGCCGGATGGTAGAAAACATCGTGGAATTGTTTGAATTGTTCGTAGGTTAAATCGGGGATATGGCGCGGGTCGCCGCCGGAATCGAAGCCATAGGTGTTTTGCGGAAAGAGCACTTGCTGGCTCCACTCGCTCAACAGCCCGTCGGGCGAAGAATACGCCCCTTTCATTTCGTTGAACACCACCCCTTTTATCGTCAACGGGTCAGCGGGGGATGCCAACTCGTAATGCCAGCCTTCCTGTTCCATAGTGTGGCGGGTTAACAGCGGGAAAAAGACCGCATCGAGATAAACATCCACCAAATTGTAAAAATCTTGGGTGTTGGTGCTGGCAACCGGATAGGTCGTTTTATCGGGGAAGGTCATCGCGTTAACAAACGTTTTCAGCGAGCCTTTGAGCAATTCGACATACGGCTCTTTAACGGGATATTTCCGCGAGCCGCACAACACCGAATGCTCCATAATATGCGCCACGCCGGTGGAATCGCTCGGCGGGGTGCGAAAAGTAATACCGAAAACCTTGTTTTCGTCGTCATTTTCCATAGACAACAGTTGTGCCCCCGTTTTTTGATGCCGCCATAACCGGGCATAAACATTCAATTCGGGAATATCGCGTTCTTCCAATAATTCAAATCCGTGTAAAATTGTCATACCTTCCTCTGTCATATAGATTATGTGAGTTGTGATTAACGACAGTCTCCAACCCGTTTTTTCACTCTGGTGATTTTACCATCTTTACAACGTTTGCCAAAGTAGCCAAAACCTTAAAATGCGAGTAAAATATCTGTGCAGCGCAAAAAACCCGTGCTGACTTCTTCTACCGGAAAATAACCGTGACACCGCCATATACAATTTTACACGTTGAAGATTTAAAAAATAACCGTGAATTGGTGCGGCGAATTTTGGAAAGCCGCAATTACCGCGTGGTTGATGCCGTAAACGGGTTGGAAGGCATTCAAAAAGCCATCGCCATCCGCCCCGATTTAATTTTGATGGACATCAACTTGCCCGATTTGGACGGGTTCAGTGTGGTTACCCGCCTGCGAAACCACCCGCCGCTGGCAACCGTACCGATTATCGCCATTACCGCCCGCAGTGCAGCCGACGACCCGGAACGCGCCCGCGCCATCGGTTGCGACGGGTATATCAGCAAACCATTCAGCGTGAAACAACTGTTGGATGAAGTTGCCGCCCACATCGGCAAACCGCGCGAAACACAGCCGGAAAGTCGCCACGAGCATTTTTTGCGCGAGCACAGCGCCACACTGGTGGAAGAATTGGAACGCAAATTAAACGAGCTGCAAGCCGCGCACGCCGAATTGAGCGCGGTGCACGAACGGCTGCAACGGCTGGACGAAGCCAAAACCGATTTCATCCACGTTGCCGCCCACGAACTCCGCACGCCGTTAACCACTGTTACCGCCTACGCTTCGATGCTGCGCTCGCAAATAAAAAACAGCGACAACCCCATGCTGCAAGAAATTTTAGACGGCTTGCAAACCGGTGTTGACCGCCTCAACCGCATCACCAATGATATGGTCAGCATCGCACGGGTAGAATTGGCAAGCATCGAACTGGCGTATATGCCGTTATCCATCAAAACCGTGCTTTTGCCCGTTTTTAAAGACTTGAAATCGGCGCTGGAAAAACGTCGGCAAACTTTAAAAATTGATATTCCCGATGATCTGCCGCTAGTCGTGGGCGACGACACGCAATTGCAACAGGTTTTTTCGCGGTTAATTGGCAATGCCATCAAATACACTCCCGATGGCGGCACAATCACCATTCATGGGCAGGTACACATCACCCACACCACCGCCGACAAGCCGCAAAAATTTGTAGAAATTACCGTTGCCGATACCGGTATCGGCATTAACAAAGAAGACCAAGCCCTGATTTTTGAAAAATTTTACACCGCCGAAGATACATCCCGGCACAGTTCCGGCGAAACGAAATTTATGGGTGGCGGTCCCGGGTTGGGGTTGACCATCGCCCGCGGTATTGTGGAAGCGCACGGCGGGCGCATTTGGGTGGAAAGTGCCGGGTACAATCCGAAAAACCCGCCCGGCAGTACCTTTTTTGTACTGCTCCCCACCGAAAAACCGAAACACGCCCACAAAACTCAAAAAGAGCGGCAATAATTGCCGCTCTTTTTTTACACGCGCCGGCTGCCGATTATAGCCCCGGCGAGGCTGTATTTGGCTGAGAAAAAGGGGCGGACGGTTGTGCGCCGTTAAAATGCGTCCCCGGTCGGAACGGTTGGTTGCCGCCACGATGAGGGCGCGACGCTCGGCGTGCCGTATCAACATTGGGCAAACAATTACCGTCGGTGGCACAGCGGTTTTCATATTTTTGTAAACGCGCCATTAGTTTATCGTATTGTTCCTGCGTAATTTTACCGTCATCCAACGCTTGAGCCAACCGGTCTTTCATCGGGGCGGTAATGGCGGCGGCAATATCTTCCATCGAAACGTTCTGCTGTGCCGCCAAATCTTGCAAACTGCTGCCGTCACGGAAAGCCTGCAACATATCGCGCGGGTCCATATTCAACGTATCGGCAATGTTCAAACCGGTTTCCATTACCTGCATAAAAACCGTTTTCGGATTGAGGTGTGTACGTCCGCTGTGTTTTGCCGGGTGCAAATGGCAATCACCATCGTTAATGCAAGCATCGCGTCGCTCTGCCAGTCGCTGTTCGATGGTATCTGCCTGCTCTTGCGTTATTTTTCCGTCCGCCACGGCTTGATTCAATTTTTCAACCGCGGTATCGTACAATACCGTTGCCACATCTGCCATTGTTTTGCCGTGCTCGGTAACAATTTCTTCCAACGTTTGTCCGTCTTTCAGCGCTGCGGTCAAATCTTCCACGGACATACCCAGCAAATCCGCCACCGGCTGCAAAAATTCACCGCGCGCCGGTGCAGCAGCCGGCGGATGGGGCGGCTGAACGGGCGGTTGGGCAAAGGCAACGCTCGCCACCCCCAAACTGAGTACTAAAACCAATCCTATTGTAAAAAACCATTTCTTTTTCATATTAATTGCTCCTTTCGCACACAAATTATTGTGTCATTTTTTCTTTTGTTTATACTATGCCATCAAATCTTTAAATTTTATTGTGAAAGTTGTAAACAATTTGTAAAAAGCGGGGGAAAATGGATTTTTTGAAGTTGTCGCTGAAAAATATAGATGGAGAAGCCGCCGAAGCCGTGGCGGATGTATTTAACCGATACGGATATGGCGGGGCGGTGATGGAATCTACCCCGCCGAATTTTGAGCGGGTAACAGTGCGCACGGTTATTCCCGCCACCGATGAAGATACCCGGCAGAAAATAGAAATTGCCATTGCGCTGATTGGGCAGGCGTTGCCGCAAACACTCCCCGAATTGCAAACCGAATTTGTGGGTGAAAACGATTGGGCGGAATCGTGGAAGGAGAATTTTCACGTGGTGCACATCGGGCGGGTGGTGATTCAACCCAGTTGGCGACAATATTCTCCCGCGCCGGAAGAAATTGTGGTGCATCTTGACCCCGGGGTGGCATTTGGCAGCGGGCTGCATCCCACCACCAGTTTATGCCTGAAAATTTTGCAAGATATGCCGCTGGCAGGGGTGGATATGTTCGATGTTGGAACCGGCAGCGGGATTTTGTCGGTGGCGGCGGCAAAAATGGGGGCAGCCCCCATCCGCGCGGTGGATGTGGATGCGGTGGCGGTGCGGGTGGCAGCGGAAAATTTTGCGCTGAACGGGGTGTCGCACATTGAGACGGCGGTCGGGTCGGCGGAAAATCGGGGGGGCAGGCAGTGGTCGCTGGTGGTGGCAAATATTCTGTCGAACATTTTGATTGACATTATGCCGAATTTGCGTGCCGCGCTGGCAGACGACGGGCAGATGATTCTGTCGGGCATTATCAATGAGCAAGAAAAAGCGATGCTCGCTTGTTTGACTGAGCATCGCTTGAAAATCGTTTCTCGCCGCGTTGAAGGCGATTGGATTGCGCTGGTGGTGGAAAAATAGTTATGCGTTTTTGCTCTTCATCAGCAAATTCCACTCGCCTTTATGAACCACGGTGCCGTCTTGATTCAGCACGGTGGCTTTCAGCAAAACCTGTCCGCCCTTCAACCGCGGCATCGGGTTCAATTCGGTCACTTCGGCTTCCATGTGGATGGTATCGCCAATGAAAACCGGCGCGGAAAATCGCCATTCCAGCCCGCGGAATGCCAGCGTTGTGCCTTCGATAAACCCTTGCCGCGCCGCCAGCCCGCTGGCAATAGACAGCACCAGCAACCCGTGCGCAATGCGTTTGCCGAACATGGTTTGTTTGGCAAATTCGGCATCGGTGTGCAAAGCGTTAAAATCGCCGGACAGCCCGGCAAAATTAACGATGTCCGCTTCGGTGATGGTACGGGCGGGGGTGGTAATTTTCATGCCGATTTCAAAATCTTCAAAATACATGCCGCGTGGTTCTGAATTCATGGTTCCTCCTGTATCGGTTAATTGGAGATTGGTTACTTGAGATTTGCAGTGGGCAGCGGTTTAAATATCGTACAGCAAATCGAGGGTAAGACCGCGCACAACGCTATCTTCGGTTTGCAGGGTTAAAAAGGCGGCGCCGGCGCCGAGCCGCACCGCTTCATCGAGTGGAAATTCGTTGAGCAGGGCAAAAATGATGGCGGCGCTCATCGCGTCGGATGCACCGGTAATATCCACCACGTTGGTGCTGAGCGCGGGAATATGCCCGCTGGTGTCGTCGGTGGCGTAAACCACCCCTTTTTCCGCCAGCGTGACCACCGCAATATCCACACCCCGCGCCACCAGTTTTTTTGCCGCTTTAAGTGCCTGTCCGCGCGTTTTTACCGTTTGCCCGGTGAGCACTTCCGCTTCGGCGGCGTTGGGGGTAACCATATACAGATTTTCCAAATGCGGTTTCAGCCGCTCTGCCAGCGAGGTTGACGTGGGGTCTGCCACAACGGGCACATCGTATGCCATTGCCTGTTTCATCAGCGATTTGATGGCGGCTTCGGACAGGTTGCTGTCAATCACCACCATATCGGCATCGTGAATCAATGCCCGGCGGCGATAAATCAAACGAGGGGTGATGGCAGACAGCACGCGCATATCATCCAGCGAATGGATGAGCGCCTTTTGCGCATCATACAGGGCGATATACGCTGCGGTGCGATGCTCGGTTGAAACCACCAGATAGTCGGTATCCACCCCGACCGTTTCCAGCCGGCGGCGAATGCGCTCGCCGGAGGGGTCTTTCCCCACCGCCGACAGCAACACCACATCTTGCCCCAACCGCGCCAAGTTTTCGCTGATGTTGCGGGCAACCCCGCCGGAGGTGCTGCGAATGCGCCCGGGATTGCTGGTTCCGGGTTGCAGGGGGGCAAGGGCATGCCCTTTTGTATCAATGCCGGCGGCGCCAACCACCAACACATATCCGTCTGACACAGGCGGCTCCTTTTCTTTCACCGTTTTTAACTGACTGCCCGCATATTATACTCGTATTTTGCGGTTTTTGGTAATTCGAGATTGGGGATTTGAATTTTTAATTGCCGATTGCTATCATCACCGGCAACGGCACTTCTCCATTGGAAAAACCCGATACCGCCACCCGTTCGCCGGTTTGGGCATTATACATACCCACCGCCAACCGATACTCACCCGCGGGCAAATCGTCGGTGGGGATGCTATACGGGTCGGGAATGTGTTCGCCGGGCGACCAAATGGATGTTGGGTAGCGGTTATGCCGCGGTTGGTTATCTTGCCCGCCGACCAAATCGCCCGCATCGTTCAGCAGATGCACAAAAACGGTGTAATCGGCGGGGGGTGATGCCGTCGCCCGCCAAACCAGTGTCAGCGCCAACGGTTCTCCGGCGGAAATGACCGCCTGCGGCACAGAAACGCTTTCCAAAATGCCGATTCCCTGAAACTCGGCGGACACCGGCTTGCTTTCGGTGAGCGTTTCGGGCGGCAACGGCACTTTCAGCGGGGCGACAAACACCGTATCGCCGCTGCCATCGCCCAGCGACAGCCGCCGCCCGAGACGCAAGTCGAACACGGCGACCGCCAGTTGATAGCGTCCCGGCGGCACGTTTTCTTTTAAATGGAGCAGGCGCGCATCCGGCACAATATCGGTTTGCACCCGCCATAATCGCGGAGGGTACGCTCCCGCTGTCGGCACGGCGGCATCGTCGGTACTCCATACCCGGCGGTCATCATCCAACAATTGCAAAACGATGCGGTAATCCTCCGCCAACGGTTCTGCGGTCTGCCAAAATAGTGTCACGGGTAAATTACCGTCGGCGGGAATAACAAAAGGATACGCCGCAGAAACCAATATCAGCGGTGGAATTTCTACCGCCAGCGGACGAATCGGTATTTGCCCCGATGACACATCCGCCGGGGGCAGCAGAGTCATCGCCCCTGCCTCCAGCCGCATCACACTTTCCGCCGCCGAAAATGACACGCTATCCGAATCACCTTCCCCCGCGCGGGGCGGCAATTTCCCCAACAGATAATAGCGCAACGGGGCGTTTTCATATCCCGCCAATGCCGATTGCGGCACTATCACCGTTTCTCCGGCGCGGGCGCGCGCGAGCCATTCATTGGCTTGCACGGATTTTTCGGCATTGAACATGGCTGCCACCGCCGGCGTATCCATCCAACGAATGTGATACTGCCAAAATCCGAAAATTGATGCCGCTGCCAGCCACAGCATACCCAGCCAGCGGAACGGGGCTATTTTTTGAGATACCCACGCCAACCATATTCCCAGCAGCACAAACGACGGCGCCGCAGATACTATCAATCGCAGGGGATGCGGGGCTTCAATTGCCAAAACGCCGGGTAACAACCCAACCGCCCACCACAGCCACAATACCCGATACGGCAATCGGTGCGTGCGTTTTATTGCCAGCACAATACCTGCTAACACAAAAAATCCTGTTCCCAGCAAAAATGCGGGTTGATGCAACTGCCCGAACATCAATAATGTATTGTTGCCGGTACAGCAAAAATATCCCGCAGAGCGCACCGTGCTCTCAAAAAACTTGGCAACGAGTTCGGTGGGGGTATGCCAAAAATGCCACAATGCCACATCACCGGTTCGACCGGAGAAGGCGGCAAACGGACGCAGATACAGCCACATCGGCGCGAAAACCAACACGGCAACACCCCCCAAAATACCCATATCCACCCAACGCCGTCGCCAATCGGTGCGATTGGCGGCAACGGGCAGTATTTCCGGCAGAAAGGCAAGCAGCACCAACGGCATTACCCGGGCGGCAAGATACGTGTATCCCAGCAAACCGAAGGCTATCCCCGCCAGCGCGAACCGGCGGCGATGCCGCTGCTGCCATGCCCATAACAGTAACCATATTGTCGCTAGTGAAAATAACGGCACCAGAATGGCGCGAAACCCCAACCGGCTGACAGGAATGAGCCAAAAGGATGTTGCCGCGGCAAAACCGGCGAAAATTGCCGCCAAATGGTCGCGGGTGAGCCAACGGGTAAACCCAAAAACCGCCGCCACCGTACCGATGTCCACCAGCACACCGGGCAATCGCACTGCCAGATTGGTTGTTCCCAGCAGTGCCACAAACAAACTTTGCCAGTAAATAAACAAAGATTCGCGCCCGCCATTGGCAAATAAAAACGGCATCGGTTCACCGCGGTGTGCCAAACGCCAAGCATCAATACCGTTGATGGCGGTATCCCCCAAAATGCCCGTGGGGTGGTCGGTGATGTGATACAACCGAAAAAATACGGCTATCAACAAAATACCCGCCAAAGCCAAGTTTTCCTTTTTAAGAAATTTCTCTGCACGGCGCATCAATCATTCTCCCGAATGCGAAAATGTTGCCAAACGCACTGCCCCATCGGGTTGACCGGCTACCGGCAACCGGGCACCGGTACGGGGGTCATACAATCCGAGACGAAGCGTGTATGTTCCGGCGGAAATATTCGCCAGCGATACCGTGTGCGGGTCGAAAATTGTTTCGCCTGCCGCCCAAAAACGGGTGGGATACAACCCGTTCACCGGTGGCGCATCGTTTTGCGCCACTACCGACCCCGTCGCATCCAGCACGTGCACAAATACCGTAAAATCGGTGGTGGGGGTTGCCAGCGCATGCCAAAACAGTTGCAATTGCAGAGTATTATTTTTCGGGGTGATAGTATAACCCGTCAATTGAATTGCATCGCCAAAACGAAACTCGGTGGGATGGGCGGGGACAGTGGCAGGCAGCGAAACAACCGGTTGCCCGCCAACTTTCACCGCACCGAGCCGCACACTATTTTGCGGCAGATATTTGCCGTCTTTCATCAAACCCAAGGGGGAGGCAGTAATATTACCCGCCGGGTAGAGTCCCACATCTAACCGGTAAATGCCGGGCGGCGCATCGGAATACACCGGCACAGCATAGGTATCTACCACATATTCCCCCTGCTGCCATAAAATAGTGTGGTAAAAATCTTTCGGAATGCGGTCGCGCCCGCCAAACTGTGCCTGCGTTTCAATATTCAATAAATGATTGAAAACGGAAAAATCCGCGGCGGTTTCCGCCAAACTTTGCCATACCAGTGTTACATTGAACGAGCCGCCGGGCGCAACCGTTTGCGCGGGAAAATCATAACCCACCAGCAAAAATCGGTCGGCAAAATTGGCATTCACCGGATGCGAGACGGACGGCGGCGCGGTGAGACGATGGTGTGTTTGCACCGTCACTTGGGCGGCAGAGGTATGTTCATCGCCGTCTGCCGCCGTGATATGTATGGCATACGCGCCGGGCTGCCATGTCCAATCCACCCAAAAGATGGCGATGGTGTTTTTTACCCCGCTGAGAGTTGCCACCGGCGAAATTTCCATACCGGCGGGAGATTGCATGGAAATTGCTGCGCCCATTTCCGCCGCTTGCACGGCGATGGTGCTGCGGAAATGATACGATGCGATTGCCGATAAACGGTCGCCGCGCGGCAAAACGGTTATCTCCCCGGCAGGTTTCGGGAGAGAAACCGACGGCACGGGAAATTCAACGGTCGCCATTTCCACCCCGTCCATTGTCAAAACGGTTACCCGCGCCGATACGGGAACGCTATCTGTCAGCACGGGAACCGGCACGGTATCGAAAATTGTATCGCCGATTTCCCATGCTCGCGGGGGATACCGCCCGTTCACCGGCATTCCCTGCCACAATCCCACCGCATTTCCGCCGGCATCCAGCAGAGTTATCCGGGTAAAAAAATCGGCATCCGATAGATTTTCCGCGTGCCAGCGCAGAGTCAGTGGATATACGGCGGCGTTCGGCGGTACAGCGGGAAAATCCACACCCGTCAACTTTTGCCCGGCAACCGATTTATTCAGCAATATTGTCGGCGGGGAAAATGCGGTAGTGGTTCGCACCGGTAACAACGGTGTATCTGTCAATGTCACGCGAGGAAAATCTTGGATGATATATGCCGTCAGCAAAAAAATAATTGCGGTACCAGCCGGTAAAAACTGCCGCCACGACAACGTTTTTTGCCCGCCCCCCAGTGCCAATATGGAAAAAACCACTACTGAAAAAAGGGCGGGAAACAAAATGTGTCTCCCCTGCGCGGTTTCGGCAATGTGTTGCGTCAGTATATAGCGCAATAACGGCAACGGCACAAACAGCAGCAAATGCCCAAAAGCAAAAACGGTCAATCGGCGGGGAATACGGTGACGGACAAACAGCCATACCACCCGGCTGCCAACAATAACCGCGGCTATCGCCGGGAGCAGCCACCACGCTAGCGGTACATTGCCCGCAGTAAACCAAAATGACACAAAAAGTTGTTTCCACCAATCGAGCCAATCCACCGAAAGTACGGTCAACCCGCCACCGGTTGCACCCCCCATCCCCAACGATGCCGCCGCTCTGTGCGATGCCGCATCTGTGCCGCTGAGTAGAAACGGCGCCAGCGCACCTTTCAGCCACCCCAGCGAATCAATTCGGTTGAAATGATATACCACAAAAGCAAACCACCACCCCGCGCCGACAATTGTGCCGCCCGCATATGCTGCAATTTGTTGCAGGGTCGGGCTTCGGCGCAGTAAAAGCCACACCAGCACAATATCCAGCGACAGGAACAGCGCACTGTATTTCGCAGTGAGTGCCAAACCGGCAACTCCTCCCAACGCGGCGTACCGTTGCCAGCTGCCCCGTCGGTGCAAAAGCGGCAAAAGTAAATTCAAATACCACAGTACCAAAAATGCCAGTAGGGTATCTTCGTTCAACACCGCACTCATTTGCAGATAACGGGGGATAACGGCTGCCAACCCCGTGCCGAGCAGTGCCCATTCCGCCGAAAATTGTTTTGCCAGCAGCCGGTACAGCAATAACAGCGCCAATACGCCCCACCACAGCGAAACAAATCTTGCCGCGTGCCATTGACGCACAATACCGGTATACGGCGGCAATTCATCATCGGTATGCAGTATAGCATACGGCGGATTGCCGTCGGTGGGGATTAGGCGGCGGGGGTTTTCGCCAATGTATTTCAGTGATTGCACGCCGTCATTTTTTGCCAACCGAACAACTGCTGCACCCATTATTTGATACAGGGGGGGCCAGTCGGAACGATAGCCGGCAATATTCCGTTCGGCTTCTGTTTGCGGTAACCGTTTCGTTCGTTCAATATATTGAATATATTGAAATTGAGCCGGTTCATCCGGGGCTTCACCCAACGGAATAGATAAACTTAAATGCGCGGCAATCAACACATACCCGATGACGATACCCGTCAGAATGATGCGATTTCGGTTGGGGAAAAAGTGTGCGGTCAATTGTTTCTCCCGAAAAAAGGCGCTGATGGTTTATAACCCATCAACGCCTTTTACGCAAAAGATTTACGCTTTACGGTTCGATGATTTCTTTGCCGCCGAGATACGGACGCAATACTTTTGGCACGATGATGCTGCCGTCCGGTTGCTGGTAATTTTCCATCACGGCAATCATCACTCGACCGGGGGGCAGCCCCGAGCCGTTCAGGGTGTGAACAAACTCCGGTTTGCCGCCATTTTTTCGCCGGAAACGGGCGTTAACCCGCCGCGCTTGAAAGTCGGTAACATTGCTGACCGAACTGATTTCCATCCATTCGCCGCTGCCGGGACTCCATGCTTCCAAATCGAATTTCATTGCGGCGGCAAAACCGAGGTCGCCGGTGCACATTTGCACCACCCGATACGGAATTTCCAACCGCTGCACCAAATCTTCGGCGTGGCTGACAATTTCATCCAGTGCCTCGTAACTTTTTTCCGGGGTGGTATATTGGTACATTTCCACTTTTTCAAATTGATGCACCCGTTTGATGCCGCGCACATCGCGCCCGGCGCTGAATTTTTCGCGACGGAAACAGGGCGTGTGCGCCACAAATTTCAGCGGCAAATCGGCTTCATCCAATATTTCGTCGGCAAACATATTGGTCAGCGGCACTTCTGCCGTGCCGATGAACCAGTAATCTTCTTCGGCATCATAATACATATTATCGCGGAATTTGGGCAGATGCGCCGCGCCGACCATTGCTTTTTCGCGCACCATAAAAGGCGGATAAATTTCGGTATAGCCATGTTCGTTCACCCCGACATCCAAAAACCAGTTTGCCAACGCCCGATGCAGTGCCGCCCCGGCGCCGCGGAACATGTAAAAGCGTGTGCCGCTCATTTTTACACCGCGCTCAAAATCTATGATTTTCAGTTTTTCCGCCAATTCCCAGTGGGGCAGCGGTTCAAAATCAAAATGCGGCACATCGGTTTCACCGCGGGGATACCAGGTACGCACCACCACATTATGGCTTTCGTCCGGTCCAACGGGCACATCGGGATGCGGCATGTTCGGCACCCACAGTTGTTTTTCGTGCAAGTCTTTTTCCACTTGCGCCAATTTTTCATTCAGCGCGCTGATGCGGTCGCCGATTTCGCTCATTCGTTTTTTCTGCGCCTCGGCTTCTTCTTTTTTGCCTTCGCGCATCAATGCGCCGATGGCTTTCGAGCCGGTGTTTCGTTCGGCGCGCAGGGCTTCCACTTCTTTCAGCAGCGCCCGCCGGGTGCGGTCGAGTTCCAAAATTTCGTCAATGGGCGCTTCGGTATTCAGCGCTTTCAGCGCCGCTTTTACTTTTTCCGGATTTTTGCGGATAAAATTCAGGTCAAGCATCGTTCCTCCGAGTTTTGGTTTATTGTTTTTGGTTCACCGATTAAAGTTACAGCAATCCCACCGATTGCAGTGTTTCTTTGATTTTTTGCTGTTGTTCTGCCGACGGAGACAATAATGGCGGACGCGGCACACCTGCGGCATATCCCAACAGGTTCATAGCGAATTTCAATCCGCCAATGGCATACGACCCGCCGACCACCTCCCAGATGGGTTGCAATAAATTGTGTAATTCCTGAACCTCGACAAAATTTTGCGCTTGCGCCGCCCGGTACAGTGCGACACAAATTTCCGGGGCAACGTTGGCAACCGCCAATATACCGCCGGAACCGCCGGAAATGAGCGACTGGGCAAATGTGGGCAAATTCCCGCTGAACACGGCAAAATCTGCCGGCGTTTGCCTGACTGCGGCGGCGAAAAACTGGCTGTTGCCGGAACTGTCTTTTAACCCGATGATGTTGGGGTGTTCCGCCAACGCCAACACGGTTTCCAAAGCGATGTTCACCCCGGTGAAGGCAGGCATATTGTACAGCAAAACCGGGATGGGACTGGCATTTGCCACAGTATGATAGTGTCGCTCCAGCACGGCAGGCGACATAAGCGGGCGGTAGAATGACGGGGTAACCACCAACGCCGCATCTGCACCGGCTTTTGCCGCTTGCACACACGCTTCGATGGTGTGCGCGGTGCTTTCGCGTCCGGTGCCTGCCAATAGCAGCATACCTTCCACCATTGTATTTTTTACCGTTTTTATCACCGCCAACCGTTCATCGTCTGTTAAAAACGGACTTTCGCCGGTAGAGCCGGCAACCAAATATCCATGTAACCCATATTGATTCCAGCGGTGAATATTTGCCCGCAGTGCGCCCAAATTCAAGGCGCCGTCATCGTCAAACGGGGTGATGACCGCCGGAAAAATCCCTTCCAATTGCAATGCCATTTTTGCCTCCAAAATAAAAAATCCTTCTGCCCGTGAAAGGGCGAAGGATGTTCGCGGTGCCACCTTTCTTCTCTTGCCGATATACCGACAAGACTTTCGCTGCGCGGTATCGGGCGCAACCCGGTTGACTCATCGCCAACGGGCTCCGGAGCGGAAAACAACACGGCGAGGAATGCCTTTCAGCAACCGGCATCTCTCTGTACCCCGCTGTGTGCTGCGGTTCTCCATCATTGCCTGTGAGGCAATTATACTGTGTGCCGGGGGGGTTGTCAAGATGCAAAATTCCCCGTCACCACGCGGCACAGCACCCTACCCCGCTCACCGCAGTGCAAACGCCGGCAACATCGGGTAAATTTATGCCGAATTGCGCCAGCCCCAGCGCGACATCTGCCAGTGGAAACCCCATCACGCCGGCATAACACCCTTCCCAGCACGCCACCGGCGAAAATTCTCGATTTTGGATGGCGTATGCGCCCGCTTTGTCGAGCGGGTCGCCGGTGGCGATATATGCTTCAATTTCGTCATCCGTGTAATTTCGCATACGGACGGTAACGCTGTTCAGGGCGGAAAAGCGGCGGTTAGATTGGGGCTGCAACAAGGCAATGGCAC
>CAYPNZ010000010.1:0-16386 GCA_964411845.1 uncultured Anaerolineaceae bacterium | reverse complement strand
CGCTATATTCCGTGACTATTTTCACCTGTTGCAGATTTGGTACGATAGTTATTCTGCCACCGATACCACCGATGCCACCGATACCACCGATACCACCGATATTAAACACCATTTGGAAGATATGCTCCATCGGGCGCGGATGTTCCTGCGGCAGACAGACGAAGAGAAACAAACACCGACACTGGAAGCCTATCGGCGAAATGCCCGTCAGTTGGTAAAAGTGGCTGAAATAGCGTTATATCCGCTGGGCACAGCCACTACTTTCTTGAAAAACAGTGGCTTTCAGCCGGATACTTTGCCTGTTACCGATGATTTTTACATACAACAGGTGGTAAACACTCCCCCCGCGGCAGATAAAATTCCGTTTGAACTCTTCTCTCCGTTTTTTGAATATTGGCGCGATATGTTTATTTCTTTGCGTGCCGAACGTCAGTTGTTGGCAAACCAAACGCCGAACGGGGATGTTCTGCATCAACTGAAAAAACTGTTAACAACATTGGAACATCAAAAAACGTACTTTTTTGCTTTACCCCACGAAGAGAAAATCCTGCATTTTATTTACGACCGAGAAATAGAAACGTTAAGCAAAAGTATAAGCCGCCAAGAAAAACTCCCAAATTTGCATATCACCTTAAAAAACTTATGGATTGACAGACAAACGGATTTACATTTTGAAATAAAAAATGTCGGGCAAGTGGCTGCCTATGATATTGGTTGTGTTCTTGAACAAACCAACGATTTTGAACTTGAAGACGGTTCGCCGATACGTGATTTGTTGATGCTGTCGCCGCAAGAAACCATAACGGTAAAATATCTCATCCGTCCGTTGCAGCCGGACGTTCGGTTGACCCTTATCTGCAACTATCGAGGCGAGAATTTGCAGCAACCGTATGAAGCAGAAGCAACATTTACACCGGAAGTTCGCAATTTGCAGCCCATCGCCTTTAAAGAAAAAGTCAATCATTACGAGTTTGGACGTCCCATTCAAAGCCCCAGCGATTTCTTCGGCAGGCGACAACTATTGCTGGATATTCTTTCTTTGTTAAAAGCCGGGGGGCGGCAAAATATTTTATTGCGCGGTCCCCGTCGGATGGGGAAGACATCTTTATTGTATATGTTACAACATACGCTGAACACGGTTGATGTGCGGCGGCATTTCGGCGTTCCGGTTGAATGGGATTCGGCATTGAATCGCATCCAACCGGTCTTCATCACTTTACAGTCGGTGGATATGAATAGCGGCGATGCGCCGGTACACCAGTTTTTCCGGGTGTTGCTTGAAAAAATCGCACAAGCCGTGGGGTATACCCCGTTTGAGGCGCGGCGGGTTAGCGATGCGTATGCCACTCGTGCGGCAGATGTGGGTGCGGCAAATGCGGCACAAGAGCAATTAAATCAAGTTTTATCCAACCACCCGACACGCCACATTGCCGTGCTGCTTGATGAATACGACGAGGTTTACCGTCCGGCTGGCGGAGATTTGGATACGGCTTTGCGGACGTTGGTATCGTCGGAGTTACGGCTAACGTGGATTATTGCCAGCACCCTAATGTTGTATAAAGAAAGCAAATCGGTTGGTTCACCGTGGTTTAACATTTTTTTGATTGAAGAACTGGGGCTGCTGTCGTCGCGGGCGGCAGAGGCATTGGTGCAAATGCCCACCAAAAACGAACTTGTCCATTGGCGGTCTGATACCATCGTTTCTTTATTGGAAAAAACCGGCAGACATCCGGCGTTCATCCAATTGTTTTGCAGTAAACTCATCACTGAATTAAACCACGAACGGATAAACGATGTTTTGATGAGACATATTTCCACGGTTTCCGAACAAATTGTGAGCGAACAAGAGACGGCACACAGTCATTTTGAGTTTTACTGGTCGGATATTGAAAGTGTGGGCAAACTGATTTTGCTAACCCTCGCTCAAAGCACGCTGCCGCTTTCGCGCAGCGATATTCAGCGGCAAGTATTTAACACACTCGCCGACCATTTCGGTGACCGCCCCGCTCAAAGTGTCGCAGATACGGCAGTGCACGAATTGATGGGCAATCGGGTGGAATGGAGACAACTGCATTTTAAAACAGGTATGGATTGGGCGGACAAAGTGAGTGGCGCCATTATGCTGAACCGCCGTAAACGCTACCAATTTTCCGTGCCGCTCTTTCGAGATTGGTTGGAACGCAGGGGTTACAAAACTTTATGGGCTGAAACGGTATCGGCAATTGAGGCTGAGTTAAAAGAGTATCGGGTTTAAAGATGGCGGTTATAAAGTTATTTTCGTTTTTTTACATAGTTGGTTTTGCCATCACCTTCGTTCCCCGTGTCAATCGCAAATTGGTAACGTGGTTATCGCTGGGGTTATCGCTGTTGGGTGGATTTACCGTGCTGGTTGGAGGTATTCATTTTCTTGAAAACCCGCCGTTTAATGTACAGCCGGCGAATCTTCCGGCATTGGGGGCGACAATTGGTGATGGTTTGTTCCCCTCGATTACCTTAAATTTTTATCTCGACCCGCTTGCATCCTTTTTTATGATACTCATTGGCATATTGTCGTTGGGTATCGGGGTATATTCTTTTGGATGGCTTGAGAACAGCCCCTATTTGCGGCGCATTGCCGGCTTATTTAACCTGTTTGTGTTAACAACTTTATGGGTTGTTATAGTGAATAACGCCTTTTTCTTTCTGCTAACCCTAGAAACGATGACCCTGATATTTAGTTTATTAACCCTTTACCGGCATCATTTGTTGATAGACCGGCAAGTAGATGAACGTTCCCCCCAATTTGAAGATGCAAAATCGGCATTTAAAACTTACCTGATTTCCAACCATATCGCCGCGATGTTTCTGGTAACGATGTTTTTGGTTTTCGGGAAAATGACGGGGAGTTTTGATTTTTCCGTTTATCGAAATGCTGTTTGGGAGCCGCACGAGGCTTCTGTAATTGCCGATTTGATTTTTGTGCTGGGTGTAATCGGTTTTGGCATAAAAGCCGCCATTGCGCCTTTTCACATTTGGTTGCCGCTAACACATCCCTATGCCCCGACCAACATTCACGCTATGATGTCGGGTTTGGTAATAAAGGTGGCGGGTGTTTACGGTTTGATACGGTTGGTGTTTGAGTTTCTGCTACCGATGAACGTGTGGTGGTGGGGAACAACACTGCTATTTCTGGGTGGATTTACTGCCATCACCGGTGTGTTCTTTGCTATCATTAGCCAAGATTTAAAAGCGGCATTGGCAAATCACAGCATTGAAAATATTGGCATTATTGTTGTGGGGTTGGGGACGGCATTGCTGTTGCAAACACTCAATCCGAAGAGTATTTTTGCAACGTTGGCGTTACTGGCGGCACTCTATCACTTGTTGAACCATGCTATCTTTAAAGGATTGCTGTTTTTGGCAGTTGCTGCTATTGAAACCCATAGCGGAAGCACAAAAATTGCAAAATTGCGAGGCTTAATGCACTCGCTGCCGTTGGTTTCTACAATGTTTTTGGTGGGCGCGGTTTCTATTGCCGGTTTTCCGCCTTTCAACGGTTTTATTAGCGAGTGGCTTACTTTGCAATCTTTGTTTACCGCCAGTGCCGATATTTTAAACACACACAATAAAGTTATTTTGATTGTTACGATAGTTTCTTTACTGCTTTTAACAATGGCGATGGCAATGACGGTTGTGGCTTTTACCAAAATTATCGGTACAGTGTTGTTGGGCAAAGTTAGCGAAAATGACCATGACAAACTTGCCGTTGTGCCGAAATCAATGCAGGGCGTTTTGGTGGTGTTTGCCGCATTGTGTTTGCTGCTCGGTATCTTTCCGGGATGGGTGCTGCCGCAACTGAATGGAATAGCCTGCACGCTGAATCGGTTTTCGGAAACGTGCAGCGTGCTATACAAACCGACCTCATTTTGGGGGATGACCACTATTGGCATTGAAAATAGGCAACAATATACCGCCGATTCCGTATTGGCAATAACGGTTCTCGGCATTATTTTAGCGCTGGTTGCCGTCGGCATGGTTCGTTGGCGCAGAACACACCAGCCGGTTGTTCGTGGCGTGTGGCACGGCGGTATGCCTGTTCGGCAGACGATGCAAATCAGCAGCGAGGCGTTTTCGTTTTTGATTTGGCGAAGTTTTGCCGATAGAGTGCCGTTCTCGAAAATGAGGAACAAGCAACAAACACGCTACTATCTTTCTTTAACCACCCATTGGCGGATACTTGATGTATTTCGATGGGGATATAACCGGATAATTGATATTCTGGTAAATGTTGCCGAACAAACGGGAAATTACATTCAAAATGGGGATATACGCCGCTATCTGACGTATATTTTAATTGTTTTTATCATTGTGATGATTGTATTGCTGTTGTCGCCTTGATGGGGAGTGTTTGTGTCATTGGTACTTGTGGGGCAGGGAATTTTATATATGTTAATTGCGCCGTTAACGCCCGGTTTGGTACGATGGTTAAAAGCCAAACTGTTACGCCGGCAGGGTGCTCATCCGCTGCAAGTTTATTTTAACTTGTGGCAGCGATTCGGCACGCAAGAAATTCGTCCGTCAAATGCGTCGTGGATTTTCACCGCCGCGCCATATATTGTGTTTGCGTGTTATGCACTGCCCGGCTTTTTGATGCCATTGATTGTGCTGCCCCAAACACAAACAATCCGTTTCGATTTTTTGATGTTGGTGTACATTTTGGGGCTGGCGCGTTTCGTTTTGGTATTGGGCGGTATGGACAGTATTGTGCCGTTTGCTTCGCTGGGAGGCAGCCGTACGATGTTCGTTTATATTTTTATCGAACCGGCTTTAATGCTTGCCGCGTATGTAATGGCGGCACATTGGTATACCACCGATGTGACAACTTTATTGTTACTCAACAAAGGTATAATCGGTGCTTCTGTTATTGATGCCGCTTTGTTGCTATTGTGGGTTACACTGGCAATGGTGGTGGTGGGCGAAACCGAACGCATCCCTTTTGATGAGCCGGATTCACATTTGGAATTGGGAATGCTCGGTAAAGCATTGCATTTGGCATATAGTGGGGCGGCGCTGGCGCTAATAGAATGGGGAGAAGCAATGTTGCTAACCCTGTTGTTCAGTATAGTGCTGAATTTTATTCTGCCGTGGAGTATCGTTACAGCCGGCGCACCATGGTGGGTATGGGTGTTCCTGATTGTGTTATATCCCGTAAAACTAGTATTGATGGCGTTCGTTTTGGCGGTGTGGGAACTGGCGCAAACAAAGTTAAAGGTTCGGTCGGTGATTGAACCGGCGGCAATAATGTTGATAATCGTCGTATTGGCAATCGTGATGGAAGCGTTACTGGGCAAAACAGTATGAATGATACAATTTCCGTGCTCACTTTATTGATGGTTTTGCTGGCGATGGGTATTGCTTCGGCAAAAATGCAACGGTATATGATCCGTTTGTACCAAGTGCAATCGATTCTATTGGCACTAATAACATTCCTTACCGTCCTTGCCGCACCGAAAGGGAAAACATTAACTATGCCGTTATGGCGACCGAACAGTTTGTTAATGGTTATCCCCATTACGTTGGCGATAATTGTACCGCCGTTACTGGCTCGGGCAACGATACCGTTGTTAACGGACAAACCGACTAATTCGGCGGTAAACCCCGTTCACTGGAAAGCGTGGGCAAAATATTTATGGTATACGCTGCCTCGGCAAGCCAGAGGATATACCATCAATACAATGCCGCCTCAACAAAAAATGTTATCGTCACTGGGTGCCGGTTTGGGTTTAACCGTTACGGCATTTATCATTGCATTCGGATTACCGGGCGCAAAAAATCAATTCATTGATAACACAAGTTTGGCGGTTTCTATCGCGTTGTTGCTGCTGGGACTTTCGACAATGATTCACCAGCAGAATATCACGGCTCAAATAATGGGGCTGTTGGTTATGGAACACGGTATGTTTTTGGCAGCCATAAAAATCAGTGCCCCGCAAGGAAGCGCCCCGCAAGGATTGGTGTGGGTATTCGTGTTGAGTTTGTTTGTTTACATTATGATTACTTTGACCATCTTATTTTATTTGTTGCCGAAATTGCATCAAACCGCCGGTTCAATGGATGTGGCTGACCAGCGTGAATTAAAAGGGTAGTCGGGTGAACGATTTCTTTTGGTGGGCGTGGATAATGCTGGGGTTGCCGTTGGTTGCGGCAATTATTCCATTTGTGGTAAAAGGACGCACTCAATTATGGGGATGGACAACCATTGTCTTCTCATTCGTCGCGTTGTTAATTTCTACTGTATTGGCAGTAGGTTTGGGCAGCGAACGGGTATTGATTGCCAATGCCCCGTGGATATATTTGGATGCACTGAGCATATATTTTATCTTGTTGGTTAATTTAGTGGTATTTGTTGCCTCGTGGTTCATCAACGGTTTTTTGATGCACAAACAGCAAAACAACACCCGGCATAACCCCCGGCAATTCCATTTCTTCTTTAATCTGTTCCATCTCACAATGCTTGCCGTGCCGATGGTACGGAATTTGGTGTTTCTGTGGATTGCCGTGGAATTGACAACCGTGTTTTCAACCATTTTGGTGGGCTATCGCGGCGACAGAAAAGCATTGGAAGCCGCTTGGAAATACATCATCATTACCACAACCGGCATCATCTTTGCACTGTTGGGGACGCTTTTTTTGGCAAATGCCATCCAACCCGATTTACTGCAATCGGCAACTGACCCGTTGGATTGGTCGTGGCTTGCTACCCCAAACATTGCCGGGAAATTGGATCAGACTTTTGTGAAACTATCTTTTCTGTTTGTGCTGGTGGGGTACGGCACCAAAGCAGGGTTCGCACCGATGCACACGTGGCTGCCCGACGGGCACGGCGAAGCGCCGTTTCCCGTGAGCGCATTATTGTCGGGTGTTTTGTTGAAATCGGCGTTATATGCACTGCTTCGATTTTACACAATTACCAAATTGGCATTAGCCCAAAGCGGAACAAACTTTTTGCCGGCAAGTTGGTTGATAGTCGGATTATTTTCGTTGGGGTTGGCAACGCCGTTTATTTTAAAAGAAAATCGCTTCAAACGAATATTGGCGTACCACAGTTTGGAACATATGGGTATTATTGCATTTGGCGTGGGTATCGGTTCGTCACTGGCTTTATTTGGCGTATTGTTGCACGCATTAAACCATGCGCTTACCAAGGCGTTGATGTTTTTAACTTATGGGCACGTGCGGCAAATATACGCTACCCAATCGCCTAACGGACAAATTTCAGACGAGGATGTAAAAGGGGTTTTAAGCAGTTTACCGTATTCCGGTGTGCTGTTGATGTTGGGCGGTTTGGCATTGGTGGGGGTGCCGCCGTTTAACATCTTTATGAGCGAGTTCATCATTTTATGGGCGGCACTTGCCAAACCCTTTACATGGATGAGCCTATTCGCGGTATCGGCGTTTTTAATTACGGTAACCATAATATTTGCCGGATTGGTACGCCATCTATCGCGGGTGATTTTGGGAAAACCACCTTTTGCATTGATGCTGGAAAGCAAAATATCTTTGGCGCCACTGCTATTGTTGATTGGGGTGATTTTGATATTTGGTGTGGTTATCCCCACTGTACCGATAGACTTTTCGCAATTGTTAAACCAAAGCGTTAACATTATTATGGAAGGTTCCGTAGTGTTGCAGAAGTGAGAATTATGTACCAACGACAGATGAACATCCAACAGAAATTTACCGACCGCGCAACGGCTTTGTATCGTTTTTATGATAATGAAATACATTTGACGGTATCGAACAACGAGTTGTTGTCTGTGGTAAAAATATTGTACCGCGAAAACTTCTATCCGGTGATGATGGTTGCCAATGATGAGCGTGAATTAGAGGATGCAAGTTTTAAAATTTACTATCTATTTTCGCACGCCGAAACGGATAGTTTTGTAATTGTGGAGTATGCCTTGCCGCCCGGAACCACCAAATACCCGTCGTTGCGGCGTATCTATTCCGGTGTCGCCGCATTTGAACGGGAAATCGGCGATATGATGGGGCTTTTTCCCACCGCACCGGCACTATCTACCGATGAGCGGGGACAATGGCTGCATCCAAATCGCTATCCCGCCGATTTGTATCCATTGCGCCGCGACCACTCAACGCCACTATTGCAATCTGCCATTTACCGCTATCAACAACTTTTGCATCATCCGGTGCAGAAACCACCCCCCCCGCCCGAAGGGGAGTGGACGCTGACAGTTGGACCCGTACACGCCGCCACCATCGAACCGGGGCAATTTAGGTTCCAGTTGGCGGGTGAATCCATCGAAGATTTTTCTATGTTGCTGGGATACACGCATAAAGGCATCGAGCGACTTTTCCAAATTGGGTATCATCTGGATGACGGCTGGCAGTTGGCAGAGCAAATCGTCGGCGATTCCGCTTATGCGCACAGTTTGGCATATTGTCGCGCGGTAGAACGTTTGGCAAAGGTATCTGCCCCCCCCTTGGCAGAGGTGTGGCGCGGGGTTTTTCTGGAACTTGAGCGCATCGCAAACCACTTTGGCGATTGCGCGGGCATGGCGGCGGACGTTTCTTTGCATACAATTGCCAATGATTTGCTGGTGGTACGAGAAAAGTTACTGTGTTTGAACCAAAAATTAACGGGACATCGTTGGTTGCGCGGCATAAATCGCCCGGGGGGTATTGTGCTGCCCGAATCGTTGAACGCTGCCGCCGCGCAAGATATTTTGCAGACAATTGCGCAATCTATGGCATCGTGCTCGGAATTGAGCACACGGCTCATACAAAAATCCGGCTTTCGCGACCGCACCATTGGCGTAGGGGTCTTATCGAAAGAAGATGCGGAAGAATGGAGCGCCAACGGCTTTGCTGCCAGAGCATCGGGTGTGAAGCGTGATTTTCGGTGGCAGCATCCGTGGGGAGTTTACCGGTTGCCGCAGATACAGCAAATACTGGCATCGTATGAACTTGCCGATGAAGCCGCCACGGGAGATGCTTTTGCCCGATTTTCGCTGCGGATGTTAGAGACAAAAGCCTCGGCGGCAATTATCAACAAGTTGTTAGCCAATACCCCGTCCGTTGCGGCAGGAAACGGAACTTTAATGGCAGAAATTGATTTTTCCGCAATTCCAAATTTTGAATTTGCCATCGGATATGCTGCCGGCTGGCGGGGGGATATTGTTTATTGGTTGATGAAGGATAAATTTGCGAACATTTATCGCTGTAAAGTGTGCGACCCGTCTACACTCAATTGGCAAGCGATGCAAGTGGCTATTCAGCATAATGCTCGTGCCGGAACGCCGGTTAGCATTGCCGATTTCCCGTTAATCAACAAATCATTCAATTTGTCGTATAGCGGTAACGATTTATGAACATACCCGTTATATTTTTGCGATTGAGCAGTTTGTTTTCAAGCAAATATCGTTATACCGAACCGGCAACAGTTCCATACCGGCGCGGGCGGGCGATATTCATTCGTCACGTTGATGCCGGTTCTGCGGGCGATTGTGAGTTGGAAATTGCCGGGTTGAACAACCCCGTTTATGATGCTGCGCGATTTGGTATTGAATTGGTGGTGTCACCGCGTCACGCCAACGTGTTGCTGGTTACAACACCCATTGTGCAAAATATGTTGCCAATTTTGCAATCGACATTTCTGGCAATGCCAAAACCGCGTTGGGTGATTACCATGGGGGCAGGTATGCATTCCCCGATATGGGCGGCATCGTATGCGTCTGCTTCTTTGCCGGAAGATGTTTCGGCTGCGTGGGTGGCTCACATTTTTGGCAATCCGCCGTCACCCCAAGATATTTTATCGGTATTGCAGTATGTAACGGTCATTCGTTGATTTTGTAGCCTTTTTTCAGAATATCCATAGGAAATATGCAGAATTCCATCAAGTGTTAACCGTCTTTTCCCGTTATACTGTAAACAAGAAATGGGGTTGAAGGATAAACGGGAAAGGAGGTAATCATTATGGAAATGGTTGCGTTAGTGTTGATAGGTTTTGTGGGAGGCATATTTGCAATGTTGTTAATCATCACCCGTGCGGTAAAAAACGACAGCGATTGGTAAAATAACCGGCGGGGCAAATAGAAAGGCGCACCACTGACATAACAAATGTTGGGGGTGCGTCTTTTTGGTGCAACGGGCTATCGGCTCAGTCGTTTGGGGTATCCAAATCGAGGATGGAGGGACCGCGAAATTCGTGACAGTGCCCGCAGCCGACGGCAGGATTTGCCACATCGAGGAAGTATTCACTGCACCAGCCGTTTACCTGCACTTTGTGCCCAAAGCCGAGGAACCCTTTTTTGACAACGGCATCGAGCACAAGGTTGGGGCAGGCGTTTTGGCGCAAAATATCGGGAACGGGGCACGTTTGGCACAGCGACGGTTCCCACGGGAGAGAATCGGGATTCGCTTCGATGAGACGGCATTCCTCAATATCTTTCCCCCGGTGGTAATCGCCGAAGAAGTATTTGCATTCTCTCCCGTCGGGCGTTTTCATAACGGTTATACGCGGGTGATGTATTCGCCGGTGCGGGTATCTACGCGGATGGTGTCGCCTTCGTTGATGAAAAGGGGCACTTGCACTTCCAACCCGGTAGACAGTTTGGCGGGTTTGGTGGCGCCGGTGGCGGTATCGCCGGCGAAACCGGGTTCGGTTTCTACCACTTCCAATTCAACCGTGGTGGGTATTTCCACATCAATCGGCTCGCCATTGTAGGTAGAAAGTTTTACTTGCAAGCCGTCAACCAAATAGGGGATGACATCTGCCAGCACTTCTTTACCCAGTGCGGGTTGCTCGTAAGTTTCGGTGTTCATAAAATAATACAGGTCGCCGTCATTATACAGATATTGCACTTCCTGATGGTCAAGGCGGACATCTTGCACCTTTTCGCCGGAGTTGAAGGTTTTTTCGGTGATGCTGCCGCTGCGCAAATTGATAACTTTGGTGCGCACGGTTGCGCCGCCGCGCGCCATTTTGATGTGGGTGTAATCGAGAACTTTGAAAAGTTCGCCGTTGGCTTCAAATGTGGTGCCTTTTCGTAGTTTGTTCGCTTCAATCATTGACTCTCTCCAACGCAATAAGTTTTTAGCATTATAACATAACCGGGGGGAATTGAGCGAAAATGGCTCTATTTCTTTTTGGCAATCCATTCGGCGGCAACTTGCGGCAGGTCGGTCGAAAGCCCGCGCCGCACGGTGGCATTGGGCAGTGAATCGAGAAAGGCTTTGCCGTATCGTTTGGTCAGCACCCGTTTATCCATAATGACCACCACCCCCCGGTCGTCACGGGTGCGAATGAGCCTGCCGAACCCTTGTCGAAAATGTAAAATGGCTTCGGGAATGGAATATTGCATAAACGCATCGTCAAAAGTTTCGCTGCGGGCTTGAAAAATCGGGTCGCTGGGTACGGCAAACGGTATTTTGGCGATGACAACCACGCTCAAATCTTCGCCGGGCACATCCACCCCTTCCCAAAAACTGCGCGTGCCGAGCAGCACCGCTTTTTCCGCCGATTTGAAATTTTCCAGCAATTGCCGCCGACCTGCGCCCGTGCCCTGCTGGTACAGCACAATATCGTGCTCGGCAAGGGGACGGCGCACGCCGTTGGCGGTATTTCGCAGGTGACTGTATGCGGTAAAAAGTACCAACACGCGCCCGTCGGTGGCAATTGCCAAATTGATGAGTGTTTCTTCAAATGCTTTTTGAAAGCCGGTGGTGTTCGGTTCGGGGATGTTGGTCGGCACAAAAACCAGCGTGGAATTTTTGTAATCGAAGGGAGACCCCACCGACAATTCGGCAATATCCCACGCGCCGAGCCGTTCTTTAATGTAATCGAAACTGTTATCGGTGCGCAGGGTGGCGCTGGTGAGCACCACACTTTCTTTCTGGTCGAACAGGTGTTGGCGCACCAAATTGCCCACGTGCAGCGGGGCGGCGTGCAGCGAAATATCTTGGGTGCGCACCTTCTCTTCCATCCACGTGATGGTATCTTTATTGCCCTCTGCCAAAATAAGGCGCAGATTTTCTCGTATTTCATCCAGCATCAGCCGCACGGTGGTTAGCGATTGGATGGTATTTTCCCAATCTTCAACATCATACATATCCAACCCGTCCCACAATTTGTGCGCTTTAACGAGCAGTTTATCCAAATCTGCCAACAACAGGTCGGTATTGTCCCACGCCATTTCCACATCGCTCCAACCGGGTTGCAGGCGCATTTGCGGCGAAATTCGCAATTTGCGGTCGTATTGGTTGTTTTGCTGTTTGCTGAATTCCGCCATAAATGATTGCAGGGTGTTGAACATTGTCTGCACGGCTTTGTGGGTGGCAGAGGCTTTTGCCTGCGTTTGGGTTGTCAGCGATTCGATGTCGCCCAGCAGGTTGTTCAATTTGGCTTTGCGAATTTGGCGGCGCATTTGGGCAAGAGGGCTGGTACTGCCGTCAATCAGCGTGGAAAGGAGTTGGAAGATGGTTTTTTCGTTGGCGGAAAAACTGAGCTGCCGGGTGATGCTGTTTTCCAAATGATGGGCTTCGTCAATTATCAAATAGCGGTATTCCGGGATGGCGCGATTGCCCACCGAAATATCTGCCAGCAGCAATGCGTGATTAACCACCACCACGTGAGCGGCTTCGGCGGCTTGACGGGCGCGGAAAAAGAAGCAGCCTTCGCGGGCGCAGCGGTCGGGGGGGCACAATTCGGCGTTGGCGTTTACCTGACCCCACAGCGCTTGTTCGGTGTAATCGGGCAGAAACAATTCTTGCCGGTCGCCGGTGACGGTGTTGGGCAGCCACACCATTATTTTTGCCAGCAACCGCATTTCGGTGGGCGACAGATTTTCTTTTTTGCGGAATTGTTCCACCCGATAGGGGCACACATAATTGCCGCGTCCCTTCAGTGCCGCCGCCCGAAAGTTAAGATTGAGCGCTTTTTTCAGCGCGGGCAGGTCTTTGTGCAAAATTTGGTCTTGCAGGTTGATGGTGTTGGTAGAAATAACCACGCGGCTGTTATTTTGTATTGCCCAGTGGATAGCGGGCAGCAGGTATGCCATTGATTTGCCCGTGCCCGTGCCCGCTTCTACCATTAAATGATACGGTTCGTTGAAGGCTTCGGTAACGGCGCGGAGCATTGCTACCTGCTGCGGACGGTGTTCAAATCCGGGCATTGCCTTTTCTATTTTGCCGCCCGGCTCCAACAGCGATGCCAGCGCGTCAATGTTGAGTTTTTGCGGAGGCGTGCGCGGTTCGGGCAAAGGGGGCAATGCGTCGTCGCCGAGAATTTCGGTGTGCCGCACCGAAATTTCGCGCGCCAGCACGCTGTTAATGTGCCCCGCCCGCTGGCGCGACAAATCTTTAAAAACGGGCGCGAGCGACCATTTGCTGCGCGTAGCCATTTCAGCCACATCTTTGATGATACGCGGGTCAAGCCGCCGTGCATCAGACAGCAACGCCTCAAACAACCGGTGGGCAACGCGGGCATCGTCCAGCGCGCGGTGGGTCGCCGGTTCGGCAATGCCCAGCAGGTGCGCCAGCGCTTTCAGGCTGTAACGGTCGGCGTGGGGCAGCAGGATGCTGGCAATTTCAAACGTGTCAATACTGGGGTTATCGGCGAACAAGCCTTGTTTGTTCAAAAATGCCAAATCGAATTGAATGTTGTGCCCGATGATGGGCGCATCGCCCACAAATCGCTGCAATTTGCCGCGAATGTGCCGAAATTGCGGCGCATCCGCGACATCATCGTTGCTGATGCCGGTGAGATGCTGAATTTGAAAGGGAATGGGTTGGTTGGGATTTACCAGCGTTTGAAACTCGTCCAGCACGCGGTTGCCGCGAAAACGCACCGCACCCACTTCGATGATGCGGTCGTGTTCGGGGTCAAGCCCGGTGGTTTCCAAATCTAATGAAATGTAAATTCGTGTCACAAGGTGTCCAATCTAGGGGCAAAAGTAACCCTGTATGCAAGTATAGAGTGCCCATCCGAAATTGGCAAGCACCGACATTCTAGCCGAATGATGGCGGATATGGTACAATGGCGGCACGTCAGACATCGGAGAAACAATGACCATTCAACCCATTGCAGAACGATTAAAAAAGAATATCGGTGTGGTTTTGGTGGGCAAAGATGCGGTGGTCGAGTTGGCGCTGGTGGCGTTGCTGTGCGAAGGGCATTTACTCATCGAGGATGTGCCCGGCATCGGCAAAACCACGCTGGCAAGAGCCATCGCCCGCTCGCTGTCGTGTTCGTTTGCCCGCATTCAATTCACGCCCGATTTGCTCCCCGCCGACATCAGCGGGGTATCCGTTTTCAACCGGCAGACCCGCAAATTTGAATTTCGCCCCGGTCCCATTTTGAACCAACTGGTGTTGGCAGACGAAATTAACCGCGCCACGCCGCGCACCCAAAGCGCACTGCTGGAAGCGATGCAGGAACGCACCGTAACGGTTGACGGCGTGACGCACAACATTCCGCGCCCGTTTTTGGTGATGGCAACCCAAAATCCCATCGAATTGGAAGGGACGTTTCCACTGCCCGAAGCGCAGGTTGACCGGTTTTTGCTGAAAATCAACTTGGGCTATCCCACCGAATCGGAAGAAAACGAAATTTTGCGCCGGTATCGCCGCGCCGACCCGCTGGACACGCTGGCAGCGGTGGCAACTCCCGCCGAATTGCTGGCGGCACAAAAACAGGTGCGCGAAATTACGGTGGAAGACAGTGTGCGGGCGTATATGGTGCAATTGGTACACGCCACCCGCAGCCATCCGGCGGTGGAACTGGGTGCCAGCCCGCGCGGCAGTATGGCGCTGTATCGGGCATCGCAGGCGTTGGCGGCAATGCGCGGGCGTTCATTTGTACTGCCCGACGACGTAAAATATTTGGCGCCGTTTGTGCTCACCCACCGGCTGGTCATCAGTCCGCAAACCCGTTTGCGCGGACGCACGCCGGAAGCCGTGCTGGCAGACATCATCGAATCCGTGCCGGTGCCGGTGGAACGGTTGTAAATTTTGAGAGCAGAAAGCAGGGGTAAAATATGTTTGGAATATTTAAATCGAAAAAAGTGCCGTTTGATAAAATTGAAACCGTCATTGGGGGAAACACCAGTTTTTCCGGGCATTTAAAATGCGATGGCAATATTCGTATTGACGGAATGTGTGAGAGCGGAACCATCGAAGCGGTGGGGAATGTGCTGGTCACGGAAATGGGGCGGGTATCGGCAAAAATCATCGCCGAAAATGTGTCCGTCGCGGGGGAAGTGAGCGGGGAAATCCACGCATACGGGCGGCTGGAAATCATCGGTGAAGGGCGGGTGCGCGGTGATGTGCGCGTCGCCAATTTCTATAAAGATGAATCGGCGGTGCTGGAAGGAAATCTTTCAATGGGGGAAGAAGACGGGGAAACAACCGGCGACGAATAGCGCGAACGGCGGATGCCCCCGCCGGGCGCATCGCAGGCGCGAAGGCGGCAACGAAGATTAGACCTCTTGTAAAAGTAACTTTTGGAACAGGGCTGTTGCAAAGTTACTTGACAAATGATATTCTGACGCAAACCGTAGGGGCACGCGGCGGCGTGCCCCTACACCACCGCAAAAACCGTAAATTTTTCACCGGAATCACATCGAAAGTTGTAGGGGCGGCTCGCGAGCCGCCCCTACGGAAACAATTACAGCCAACCGGCAGTCTTAAAATTTACTTTGCAACAGCCGTGACTTTTGGAAGGAATTCCTTGACCGAAAAAGTTGTATTTTTGCATGAGTATGCGTATGTCATTCCCGCGAAAGCGGGAATCCATACCTTTTCTTCCGGAATGACAGACTTATGCAAGAGGCTTATGTCTCGCTGTGCTCACCGTGACGGTTTTCCCGCCGCCGGCGCAGGTCGCCCTTTTTGCCGGTTGGTCAAGCGGTTATCCCCGTACTTTTGCCAGCAGCGCATCAATTTGGCTGCGGGCATCTTCGGCGGTCATTTTGCCCTGTGCCACCAAATCATCGGCAACCTCTTGCAGTTGAGCCACCCACGCATCGGTTGCCCCGCGAATGCGGCTGCTGAATTCGTCACTTTCGGTAACCACCCGGTCTTTCAGCGCCATACTTTGGCTGCGAATGCGCTCGCGGGTTTCTTCGCCGGAATAGGGCGTGTACAGCGCCGCCAGCAGCATACCCACCGCCGTACCGAGCGCCGTGCCCAATAAAAACGCAATCAGCGTGTTATATTTATTTTCTCGCATGTATGCCTCCGAAATGTGCAATCTGTTGTCGGCTATTGTACCGCCATTGCTTGTTTTTGGCTAGTGCAAACCGACAAACATTTTCGGGCGAAACAGGGCGTATCGAACTGCTATATTTTCACCAATGCTTGAATGGGCAGGTAAATCAACGCCGCCATTGC
>CAYPNZ010000009.1:0-16658 GCA_964411845.1 uncultured Anaerolineaceae bacterium | reverse complement strand
AAAGCGAGTAGGTTTCAGTTCAAGGTTGCAGGGTTGCAAGTTCAAGGTTCAAAGTTGCAGAGTTACAGGGTTGCAGGGTTGCAAAATTTACGCAATACGTTTTACGCAATACACGTTTCACGTTTCACGCTTCACCCATTGATGGTTTTGCGGCTGATGACCATGCGCAACACTTCGCTGGTGCCTTCGCCGATGGTGAGCAGCCGTTGGTCGCGGTAGATGCGTTCCAGCGGAAATTCGGCGCTGTAGCCGTATCCGCCGTGAATTTGAATGGCGTTGAAGGCGGCGCGTTCGGCGGTTTCGCTGGCGAACAGTTTGCCCATCGCCGCGGCTTTGGTAAAGTTTTTCCCCGCATCTTTTAGCCACGCCGCCCGATAAATCATCAGCCGCGCGGCTTCGATTTCGGTTGCCATATCGGCAATCATCCACTGGATGGCTTGATGTTTCGCCAGCGGTTTGCCGAAGGTTTCCCGTTCCTGCGAATAGCGCACCGATTCATCGAGGGCGGCTTGTGCCAGCCCGACCGCCATCGCCCCAATGCCGATGCGCCCGTTATCGAGCGTTGCCAGCGATTGATGCAATCCGCGCCCCTCCGTGCCGAGCAGGTTTTCTTTCGGCACGCGCACATTATCAAACGACAGCATGTGGGTGGGCGACCCGCGCAAGCCCATTTTGTGTTCTTTGGGGTGGATGGTTAAACCGGGGGTATCGGTGGGCACGATGATTTGGCTCAAGCCGTGCGTACCGGCGGTTTTGTCGGTGCGTACCAGCGTGATGATGGTGGGCGATAAACTGGGGTTGGTAATCCACGCTTTGCTGCCGTTGATGACCCATTCATCGCCGTCGAGCACCGCCGTGGTTTTTACCCCGCCGACCAAATCGCTGCCCGCGCTCGGTTCGGTGAGCGCCAGCGCGCCGAGATATTCGCCGGACATCAGTTTCGGCAGCCAGCGGGCTTTCTGTGCCGGTGTGCCATACGCCACAATGGGACCCACACCCAAACTGTTGTGCGCGGCGATGGAAAGTGCCGTGCTGCCACAGGCGCGGGCAATCTCTTCAATGGCAATTGCCATGCTGATGGTGTCGAAACCGGGTCCGCCGTCCGCTTCGGGAACCGTTAACCCCAGCACGCCCAAATCTGCCATTTTGCGGATGACATCCATCGGCAGTTGCATACTGCGGTCAGTTTCGGCGGCACGGGGTTTCAATTCGGTTTGGGCGAAATTTCGAATTGCCTCTTGCCACATTCGCTGCTCATCGTTGAGTTGAAAATCCATTGCTGCGCCTCTCCTTTAAGGTCTGTGTGAAGTTTTGTTTGCCGCTTGTGTTACCATCCGAATTATACGCAGGAAGGCGAAACTTGGCAACGAAAAGTTTTGTGAATTTTATAGCGATGCACAAAAAACCCCCGCCTTTTTCGGCGGGGGTGCATAATGGTGTTATGCCAAATTAGCCGCCGGTTTTCATGATGAGCGGCAGATAAATTTCTCCCTGTAAAATCTCGTCCGCGCCGATGTCCGGCGCAGTTCCGGCGGGCAACGGGCGTGGCTCGCCATCCATATCGGTGGTGATGCCCATATCTATCCCCGCACCGGCAACACGCCCCGGCAAAATGTGCAAATCGCCACCCGCCAAATCCACAAAATTCACCGTGCCGAGAATGTCGTGCGGACCGGCAGTCAAATCTCCGTCAAAATTGGTCGTGTTGTCCCACGCATTATAATCACGGTTGATGGCTGTCCCCGGTTCGGCTATCCCCACCGAGAACCCGGCGATGAGATTATTATAAAAATCAACCGTTTCACCATACGCCACCACTCCCGTGCCACTGCCGTTATTGACGATAGTGTTGTGGAAAACAGAAATCGGCACTCCCTTATAATCGGTCACGGCTAGCCCGGAACCGGTGCTGTTGCTGACGGTGTTGCTGAAAATAACATTGTTGGCAATCATCATTAACCCGTTTGATGCCACCAATGCGCCATTTATCAAACCCACATCTGTCCGTGCCGGCGCAGGAATATCGTCCGAACGCGGGGTAAATACCCCATCGGATACATTATCGAAAATGTAGTTGTTGATGATTTCACTTTGACGATATTCTGCCGGATAAACAATTGCCCCTGCGCCGAAAGCGGTCGCATGGTTGTTTTGAATAGTGTTGGAAATAATATGCACCGAGGCATCAAAAGCATTCACTCCCGCGCCCCACCCCGCATATCCACGGGTGATGGTGAACCCTTCCAGTGTCACATCGGCATCTGCACCGCTGATGGTAACCGCCGTGCATGTATTCTGTCCGTCAATGGTGGTTTCGTTGGCGGCAATATCGCGCGACCAGCCAGCCGCTTCATTGTATCCGCCCCGCAATTGCAACGAATGGGGAATAGCAATGCACTCGGCATACGTGCCCCGTCCCACATACACCGTGCCGCCCACGGTCGTTTCGCTGATGGCTTTGGTGATGGTGGCAAAAGGGTTGCCGGGCGAACCATCGCCGGTGGTGTCGTTGCCGGTGTTGGCGCTGACATACGTTTGCGCCGCATACACTTCATCTGCACCGATGTCGCTGTTTCCGGCTGCGCCATGCGGACGTGCATCGCCGTCAAAATCTATATCGGTAGAAATGCTGGAAGGGGACGGGTCAATCATCGGCGATGACGCGGTGAGGTGATAATCGCCGCCGGCGCGGTCAACGAAAAGCGGGTCGGCGTTAACCGAGAAAGCATCGCTGCCACCGCTAATATCGGTGACATTGTCCCAAAAACCATTTCTAACAATGAAAGGTGCACCATTATACACGGTGATAGCCGTGGTGTGCCCCACAAAAAGATTATTCCATACCTCATTTGAATTTGTACCGCCGGACGGTACAGGGTCATACAGATACAGGGCGTTTTTATCGATACCGGCATTATCCACAAAAGTATTGTTGAGCACCCGGCACGCGCCGCTGCCGCAATAAACTCCCGCCACAGCACCGGAAAGGGCATCATTTTGAGCGATAAAGTTATTGGTAATGGTCACCGGAATATCATGGGTGATAAATATGCAAATACCGCCTGCCGCTAACCCCCAAGCCCCATCGGCGGTATTTTTGGATACCGAATTTCGATTCAGTGTGACGTGCGCATCGCCGAGAAGGTAGCCCCCACCGCCCCACACAAACGCAATATTTTCTTCGATTTGGTTGGTTTCCGCCACGACGGTGGTGGAATAGACCGCCAACCCGCCGCCGAATTGCGAGGTATTGCTGATAATCTCATTGCCGGTGAGGGTGTTTGTACCGGCGGCATTGCTAAAAATACCGCCGCCCATACATGCAGACGTGTTACTGTTGATGATATTATCGACGATTTTGGCGTTCTTGTTTTTAATATAAATGCCGCCGCCGCCGTCCCTATCCGAACCTGACGAACAACTCGACCCCATCGCACGGTTGCCGACGATGGTATTCGCCTGCGCCGTGGTGGATGAATATTCGGCAAAATACACCCCACCCCCCTGACGCGCGGCATTACCGGTGATGGTGTTATCGTTTAACGTTAAATATATGCCATAAATACCACCGCCCCAGCCATCGCCGCCCCCCACAGCATTGCTGGCGGTATTATTTTTGATGGTGTTACCTTGAACATCAGGCGCATATTCGGCATACACCCCGCCGCCATAGCCTTCACCATCCACACTGCCGATATTATCGTGAATATCATTGTCGTACAGCGAGCCGCCCGCATACACCCCGCCGCCATAGCCGGGACCGTGCATTGCGGCAATATTGTATGCCACCGTGTTGTTTCGCATGGTAAGGCTGTCGCTGTAACCATACACGCCGCCACCCTCGCCGCGCGCATAGCCGGTGGAAGAATATGTGGCGGTATTGCTCATAATGGTGTTGTCCGTCAAGGTCACATCCGACTGCCAGCCGGCATACACCCCGCCGCCCCTGCCACTTAATGTACCGATATTCGTCCGTGCCGTATTGCTGATGATGGTGTTGTTTTCAATCACTGCGTTGGCAACACCTATCCGAATACCGCCGCCTTGACTCTGACAACTATTATGGGTACAGCCGATATTATCGGTGATGACATTATGGGCAATGGTGACATTCGCATTACCGTTAACGACATCGCCATAAACTTCGATGCCGCCGCCCCAACCCAAATAATCGGAACCATCGCCGCCGGTAATTGTGAATCCTTCTACCGTGACAGTGATAGCACCGTGAATTTGAATGACCGACGCGGTGCGCTGCGCATCAATGGTTGTCACATACGTGTCCCAATCCTGCACGGAAAAATCGCTGTTCCAGCCGCCTTCAAGATTGATGCTTTTGGTAATGGTAACGGCTTCCAAATAAGTTCCCTGCGCCACTCTGACCGTGTCGCCGTCGGCTGCCGCATCAATTGCCGATTGAATGGCAGCGTAACATCCCCCCGCGCCGCCCGGCGCAACGCACAGGTTCACCGCGTAACCGGTGTGTGGAAAAAACAAAAATCCCGCCGTCAGTAAAACCGTACTCAGCACAAAAACCGAAATTAAAGAAACTGTTTTCCGCGACATAAAATATCCTCCCGAACAGATTGCTCGCCCAAAAACAACTTTTCAAAATCGTGATAATTTTGTGAGTGTATTTTTAGTGTACCAGAAAATTCGTCGCAAAACAATAGGTGTTTTGTAACTTTTTAACCGATTGCCGGTACTTATATACAGGAGGTTTTTTATGCAATCACTCAAAACGGTTTTCTTCAACGTGGGATTTGTGTATCTCTCGGCGGTTGTTCTGGTGTTTTTCTCCGAAAAAATGTATTGGTATCCGTCGGGCGGCGAAATGTTCGAGTTGGCAATTTTTTATGCCATCCCGACGTTTTTTCTATTGTGGGCACTCAGCCGATTTCGCGTGCAGCGAGCGGCAGCATTATTTTTGGCGGCGGCACTATTCGGGCTTGTCACCGAAGGCGTGTTGACCACCATCATTTACGAAGGCGGCTTGCTCGACCCTTCCACTTTTGCGTATGCCGCATTGGGTTGGCACGGTCTCATCAGCGTGATGTTCGGCTGGTATTTTTTGCGGAAATTACTGCTGCGCGGAAAACTGTTTCCCGTCATCGTTTGGAGCACGGTTGCGGGTATTTTCTGGGGTGTTTGGTCGCCGGTATACTGGCTGCCGGAAAACCTCAACAACCCCGATTTGCTCAAACCCGGCGTGTGGACCGTCTCGGAATTTGCCGTTTTTGCCCTGACCATCACGCTGGTGCTGGCGGCGGCACAATGGCTACTCGGAAAATGGTTCTGGCAACCGTCATTCAATCCCGGAAAAAAGACAGTCGCCATCATGACGCTGGTTGCGCTGGGATATTTCGGGCTGACGGTTATGCCGGTTATGCCCATCATCGGCACGATAAAATTTGCGGTTTTGGCAGCGCTCATTCTGTGGGGATTGTCCCGTTTCCGGCAAAAAGAAGTGTCGGGTGAAACAATTTTCTCGCAATTGCACGGTGAAATTCATTGGCTGCCGCTGCTGGGATTGTTTGCCATGCCTTTGGCGGCAATCACCGTTTATGCGCTGGCGCTTGCCATTCAACCGGATGAAACCGTCATCCGCGCGCTATCGTGGAATGGCATCGTCACCCTGCAAACGCTGCTCGGCGGCGGCGCATTTTTGGCGGCGCTCATCACGGCGGCATTGCCCCATCGAAAGAACCCGCTTCCGCTCGCCCCGTCGAACGGGATACGGTGATGGCACACGTTATTTCAAAATCAACGGCAGCCAAATGCGCGGCGTGAGCGGGTCAAAATTGTCAATGGGATGAATTGCCGCCAGCACAGAACCATCGGCGGCATAAACCATCACCGACACCCCGTTGTACAGTGTGCCGCGGTCAATTGCCACCGACCATCGCGCCGGCTGTGCCGTTTCCACCCGGCTGAATGTTTGCGCCGCCAGCATTTGTTTGCTGAACCGGTCGCGCAAAACTACCCGCACGTTTTCGCGCGGGGCGGGACTGAACACTGCCACATCGAAACCGGTGTCGGTGGGGGTGAGCGCCAGCACCGCCTCCGCCGTCACATCAAACGCGGTATCTGCGGTGATATTGCCCAACCCCGCCAGCGGCATCCAACTGTCGCGCAGGGTCAGCGAATTTCCCGCTGCCAGCGGGGTGGTGTCCCAAAATGTGGGTTGACTGCCGGTGTGCAATTCCACATATCCCGAACCGTCATCCGTCCAATTGTGCCAGTCAATCGGATTGCTCCAACCGAAGGCAAATCCTTTTGTGCCGTGCCATGCCGCCGCATCGAAACTGTGGAACGCCCCTTCATCCAGCGACGGGTCATACACCCCCGCAAAATCCGCCAACGATTGCGGATACGCGAAAAATCCCAGCCAGCCGCACCAATTGCCCAACCGAGCCATATCCACCCCATCTGTCACAGTCCACGAGAAAACACCGCCCGCATCCGGCAGATTCACACCGGGGGGCGCACAGCCGCGCGAATGTACCTGCACCCGGTCGGCGGGGATGATGAAGCGCAAATTTTCGGTGGGGGCGTTGGGCACGCCGGGGGCAAGCATGGCATTCTGCCAGTATGAAAAGTTCACATCGTGGCTTAAACCGTTTTCCAGTTGATGGGTCAGAAAAACCTGCGCCCGATTCGGCGGCAGCGTCACCGACACCACAGCGCGCAATCGCGGCGCATCGGGGGCACTGTCGCGCAGGCGGACAGTCAGCGAACCATCCGTACCGGAAACGATGGTTGCCGTCCACGGCACACCCCACTCGTAACCGTGTTCCGGCACAGGCAGCCCCCACTCAATGCCGCCCGCGCCGAGCCAGCCGCCCTGCTCCGGCGGTCCCCACGGCGACGGTTTGATGACCGGATTGCGGTACAATTCGTTATTGCCCGTCGGCTTGAAAACCATTTCGTAAATTCGCCCGCCCAATTCGGGCAGCAGCGACACGCGCAAAAATTCGTTTTCCAGTGTAATGCGGGTGTAGGTTTGGGGAACGGTGTAATTGTCGAAATATTCGAGTTTGGGATACGGTATGCCAAATTCGGGGCTAAATTGCGGTGAAGTATGGGCGGGGTATGTGGGGATGGTGATGGTATCGGTGGCAACGGTTGTTCCCGGCGGCGATTGCGCTCGCACCGGGGACAGCATCGCCAGCCAGCACAGTATCGCTGCCAGCGCCGCGCCAATTTTTCGTTCCACCTGTATTCCTCCCAATGGCTCACTTGACCCTATGGACATGGTACACCGTTCCACCGCAGGGGTCAATCGACACAACTAAAAACCGAAATACACTCTGCCCGAAAAACCCCTTTACCAAACCGATATTCCTGTGTATAATGTGTGCATCATCAATTTGAAAATTGAAAGGCGCAGCGTATGGCATTAGCACTGTTGGCACTCTTTTACCTTTTCTTCCCCATAGCCATTATTTGGGCAAGTGAACGAAACAGCCTGCTGAACAAAATCGGGGCGGTGGGGGTGGCGTATGTGGTCGGCGTAATTTTGGGCAATAGCAATATACTGCCCGCCGGCACGGAATCATTGCAGAATACATTTACCATGGTGACTGTGCCGCTGGCACTGCCGCTGCTGCTTTTTTCCAGCGATGTGCGCGGCTGGCTGAAACTGGCGAAAAAAACTATGCTCTCGCTGGTATTGGGGTTAATTGCCGTGTCGGTAATGGTAACGGTGGGCTATTTGCTGATGCATGGTCAGTTGAGCGATGCCTGGCAGGTGGCGGGCATGCTCATCGGGGTGTACACCGGCGGCACACCGAACCTCGCCGCGATTGGCACGGGGTTGAGCGTGCATCCCGACACATACATCCTCACCCACACCTCCGACATCATCCTCTCGTCCATCCTCTTTCTCTTTTTGCTCTTTTTGGCGAAACCGGTATTTCGCTTTTTCCTGCCGCCGTTTGCATCTCCCGATACACCCGCCGAAACCGACATTTCCGACCCCATTCTCGCCGAACACGAATTCGAGTCATTCAGCGGTATGCTCGCGCCGAAACACCGGTTGCCGCTGCTGAAAGCCTTCGGGGTATCGGTGCTGATTTTCGCCATTGGGGGCGGCATCAGTTTCATCGTGCCGGAAAACGCCTCCACCGCCGTGGCAATTCTCATCATCACCACTTTGGGCATTGCCGCATCGTTTATCCCCGCCATCAACCGCATCGAAAAAAGTTTTCAGTTGGGGTTGTATCTCATCATCGTTTTCAGTTTGGTCATCGCCTCAATGGCAAAATTCGACCAATTTACCCACGCCAATCCCGCCGTATTTTGGTATGTTGCCATTGCCGTGTACGGGTCGCTGGCGCTGCATTTGGCGCTGTCTGCCATCTTTCGCATTGATACCGATACCACCATCATCACCGCCACGGCGCTGGTTTTTTCGCCCCCGTTTGTGCCGGTGGTTGCCAGCGCGCTGAAAAACAAAACGGTGATTCTTTCCGGGCTGACCGCCGGCATCATCGGGTACGCGGTGGGGAATTATCTCGGCATCAGTATCGCGTACTTTTTGCGCTCGCTGTAAAATGCGTTTCAAGTTCAAAGTTTCAGGTTCAAAGTGATATTTCAGCAAAGGACGAATGACAAATGACAAATGACAAACCCATCGTTCTACCGAAAAACGGGTTGGAGAAAGAAACCCTGTTGGCGCAGATGCAATCGTATCGCGGCGATGACGTGCCGTGGCATGAAAACAAAGCGTGGAGTTTGGTGTATCACGCCGGTGACGAACACACGGCATTGATAAAGGCGGCATACAACCTTTTTTTCTCGGAAAACGCGCTGAATCCGATGGCATTCAAAAGCCTGAAACGGTTTGAGCATGAAGTGGTGCGCATGACGGCGCATCTGCTGCACGGCGATAAAAATGTGGTCGGCACGATGACCGCCGGCGGCACGGAATCGTTGTTGCTGGCAGTGAAAACGTACCGCGATATGGCGCGCAAAACCCGTAAAATCAAACATCCCGAAATGATTCTGCCCGCATCGGCGCATGTGGCGTTTTTAAAAGCCGCCGAATATTTCGATGTAAAACCGGTTTTCGCCCCGCTGGGCGACGATTTTCGGGTGGATGTTGCCGCCGTGCAGAAACTCATCACCAAAAATACCATGCTGCTGGTCGGTTCTGCGCCGAATTACCCTTTCGGCACCATTGACCCCATCGAAGATTTGGGACGGTTGGCAACGGCGCACAATTTACCCCTGCATGTGGATGCGTGTCTCGGCGGGTATTTGCTGCCCTTTTTTGAAAAACTGGGGCAGCCCGTGCCGCTGTTCGATTTTCGGGTGCTGGGGGTCACATCTATTTCGGCGGATGTGCATAAATACGGGTACGCCGCCAAAGGGGCATCCACCCTGCTGTACAAAAGTATGGCGTATATGAAACACCAATTTTTCGTTTCCACCGAATGGTCGGGCGGGGTGTTTGCCTCGGCGGGGCTGTTGGGAACCCGTCCCGGCGGGGCGATTGCGGCGGCGTGGGCATCGCTGATGGGTATGGGCGAAGCGGGCTATCTGGCATTGGCGGAAAAAACGCTGGCGACCACCCAAAAACTGATGGCGGGCATTAACGCCATTCCGGAATTGGAAGTTTTGGGCAAGCCCGATATGAGCGTGTTCGCGTACCGCAGTATTCACCCCGATGTGAACATTTTGGCGGTGGCAGACCGGCTCGAAGGGCGCGGCTGGCATATTGACCGCCAGCAAAAGCCGGAAAGCCTGCACGCGATGGTCAATCCGGGGCACGCGGAAATTGCCGATGAATATCTGGCAGATTTGCGTGACGCGGTGGCTTATGTAAAAGCGCATCCCAAAATGGCAACCAGCGGCACGGCGGCAACCTACGGGATGATTGCCAAAATTCCGTTTCGGGGCATGATTCGGGAAAACGTTTTGCAGATGATGATGGATATGTACGGTCCCGATGGCGGCACGCTGAATTTGGACGCGGACGCGCAGGGTGATGATTTCGCCACCAAAGCGGGTTTGTGGTATTTGAAATGGAAGAATCGGATGGAACGTTGGCGACAACGCCGTAAATAACCTCGGTTGCGTGGTAGTAACTACTCAGAATAGAACGCGGATTAACACGGATTACAGGGATTTGCGCAGATTTTTAAAGTATTTTCAAGAAAATCCGTGTAATCTGCGGTATCTGTGTTCTATTCAACCCGCGGCTGAATAGATACCGTGGTATACAAAAAACCCGCAATATTTGCGGGCTTTTTTGTGTGGCGACGGGTGGATTTGAACCACCGACCCAGGGTTTATGAGTCCCTTGCTCTACCACTGAGCTACGTCGCCGTAGCGGGCAGTATATTACACAAAAAGCCGCAATTTGGCAAAATTCGGTCATTGTTTGTGTAAACCGGCTTACAGTTTCGCGGCGAAATTTATGCTACCATACCCTAAACTGGGAGACCACGTATGAAACTTTTTTGGACAATTGCAATCGGCATAATTTTTACCCTTTCGGCGTGCACCACCGCCGGCAAACCATCGCCCCCCACCCCGACGCCGCTCGCCGCGCACGACTTTCCCGAAAGTGCCCCCACCCCCAGCGGCAGAAATTTACAGCCGAATTTGAAAGATATTGCGGTGGATATTGATGAAGTGGTGGCGCTGTTGCCCCCCGATGCCATTCCCGCCATTTTTCCCGATGATATTCCGCAAATTATGGTAACAGCCGCCGAAGCCGATGCCGGCGGAATGGCGGCAGATGTGCGCGTGCTGGGTGTTAGCATCAACGGCGAAAGCCGCGCCTACCCCATCCCCTTTATGAGCCGTCACGAAATTGTAAATGATTTTGTCGGCGGAAAATACATCGCCGCCACGTGGTGACCGCTGTGCTATACCGGCATCGTGTATGACCGGGAAATCACCAAAAATCAAGTGCTCACTTTCGGCGTTTCGGGAATGCTGTATCGCAACGGGCTGGTAATGTACGACCGTGAAACACGCAGTTTGTGGAGCCAGATTCTGGGGCGCGCCATCAGCGGCGATTATGTCACCACCCAACTGGTTTTCATCCCCGCCCTGCACACCGATTGGCAAACGTGGAAAAATTTGCATCCCGATACAACGGTTGTTCAGCCGGGGCTATACGGCAACGACCCGTATGCCAGTTATTATAAAAGTCAGGCTGAAGGAGTTGTCGGCGAAGGGCTGCTCGGCGGGGGGCTAGACCGTGGCAGCGATATTTACCCCAAAGAATATGTGCTCGGCGTGCGGCTAAACGGCGAAGAGAAGGCTTACCCTTTTTCGGTGCTGAACCAAAAACCGGTCATCAACGATACTGTCGGCGGCGTGCCGATTGCCATCTTTTTCAACAAAGAAAGCCTTTCCGGCACGGTTTTCGACCGCCGCACCACCGATGATACCGTACTGACTTTCACCGCCGTCGGCACCGATACCGTGCAAGATGCGGAAACCGGCAGCCGCTGGCAACCGCTTGCCGGCACCGCCACCGACGGCTCGCTGGCGGGAACATCGCTGGCTGCCGTGCCGTTCACTTACGCATTTTATTTCGGTTGGATAGACTATCACCCCGACAGCCAAATCTACAAAATCCCCCCTCAATAACGCTTGTCAGCGTTCAAAACGGGGTTTGAAATAATTTTCTCAAAGTTTGAGTCAATATTTGCAAAGTCGTGAAAAAAGGCGCATAATGAGACAAAGTCTAGTTTTGTTTGAGTTTTGCGGATTTTCAAACCCTTAACTTAGTTTTACGAGGAGGTAAAACAATGGCTGTTAAGTTAGTTGCCAAACCCGGCGAAGTAGAATTCCCCAAAGGTATGGAAGGCGTCATCGCCAACGAAAGTCGCAAAAGTTACGTGAACGGTCTGGAAGGTAAACTGTATTATGAAGGCATCACCATCCAAGACCTTGCCGAACATTCTTCGTTTGAAGAAACTTTCTTCTTGTTGCTGTATGACCGTCTGCCCACTGCCGACGAACTCGCCATTTTGAAACACCGGATGACCCAATACCGCAATCTGCCCAATGAAGTGTACGAGCTGATTGAAACCGTCTCGGCGGGGTATTTGGCAAAACCGATGGCTGTACTGCGCACCGCCGTTTCGATGACCGCGCTGTTTGATGAAGCCGCCGAAGAAGAAACCGACATGGCATTTGAACGCGAAGCCATCAAAATCACCTCGCGGATGGCAACCATCGTTGCCGCCATCAACCGCGTGCGCGAAGGCAAACCCATCGTTCAACCGCGTGCCGACCTGAGCCACGCCGCCAACTTCCTGTATATGATGCGCGGCGAAGAACCGGATGAATTCGACACCAAAGTGATGGATGTCATTTTGGTTTTGCACGCCGACCACGGCTGCAACGCCTCAACCTTCGCCACCCTGGTGGTCACTTCCACCCTGGCAGACATGTATTCTGCCGTGGTGGGCGGCATCAGCGCGCTGAAAGGTCCGTTGCACGGCGGCGCCAACCAACGGGTGATGAAAATGCTCAACGAAATCGGTTCGGCGGATAACGTGGAAACGTGGCTGGCAGATGCCGTTGCCAAAAAGAAAAAAATCATGGGATTCGGACACCGCGTTTACAAAGCGATGGACCCGCGCGCCGTTATTTTGCACGGCTACGCCAAAGAAGTTACCAGACGTGCCGGTACCGAAGACTGGCTGGTAATGGCTGAAAAAATCGAAAAATTCATGATTGAAAAACTCGGTCAAAAAGGCATTTGGCCCAATGTTGACTTCTTCTCCGGTGTGGTGATGAGCTCGATGGGTATTGATGACGAACTCTTCACCCCGATTTTCGCCGTGAGCCGCTCCGCCGGTTGGACTGCCCACGCGCTGGAACAACGCGCCAACAACCGCATCTACCGCCCGCGGTTCGTGTATGTCGGTCCGGAAACCCAAGAATACGTTCCCATTGACGAACGATAATCCACCGGCACGCGGAAACCGGTAACACCCCGGTTCCGCATCGCCGGCGTTAAACAAACACCCCGCATCCCCGATGGAAAACCCGTCGGGGATGCTTGCATTTTAAACCGATTTTGGTAAAGTATCTATATTGCGTTTGAACAAAATTTATGCGGGAAAAACCAACCCTTGCCACCGAAAACCCGCACCACAAGCCCCTCAGTGTCACTAACGCCACCCATTAAAACGAGTGGCTCATATAACCCCAAAAAAGGAGTGTGTAATGAAAAATACCCTAACCATCACCGACAATCGCACCGGAAAAACGTATGAAATCCCCATTGAACACGACAGTATCCGGGCAATTGACCTGCGGCAAATCAAGGTCAACGATGATGATTTCGGTATGCTCAGCTACGACCCGGCATACCTTAATACCGCTTCGTGCAAAAGCACCATCACCTTTATTGACGGCGGGAAAGGCATTTTGCGCTACCGGGGCTACCCCATCGAACAACTGGCGGAAAAAAGCAGCTATCTGGAAGTGGCATACCTGCTCATTCACGACAAACTTCCCACCGCCGATGAATTGGCTCATTGGGAAGAACGCATTATGCACCACACCTACATCCACGAAAGTTTAGCGCGAATGATGCGCACCTTCCGCTACGATGCCCACCCGATGGGCATGCTCATCAGCACGCTGGCGGCGGCAGGCACCTTCCACCCCGAAGCCCGTCAAGTGGAAGACCCGGCAGTGCGGCAAAAGCAAATCTATCGCATTTTGGGCAAATTGCCCACCATCGCCGCCTTTGCCTACCGCATGCGCATCGGTCGCCCGTTCAATTACCCCGACAGCACCCGCGGTTATACCGGCAACTTCCTGTACATGCTCGACCACATGAACGAGCGAGATTATGAAGTGAACCCCGTGCTGGCACGCGCGCTGGACATCCTGTTCATCCTGCATGCCGACCACGAGCAAAATTGTTCCACCTCTACCATGCGGTCGGTCGGTTCCAGCCGCGTTGACCCCTTCAGCGCCATGGCAGCCGCTGCCGCCGCGCTATACGGTCCGTTGCACGGTGGCGCAAACGAAGCCGTTTTGCGCATGCTCAACGAAATCGGCGACGTGAAAAATATTCCGGCATACATTGAACGGGTGAAAAAAGGCGAAATGCGGCTGATGGGCTTCGGACATCGGGTATACAAAAATTACGACCCGCGCGCCAAAATTATCAAAAAAGTGGCAAAAGACGTGTTTGAAGTGACCGGCAGCAATCCGTTGATTGATATTGCGCTGGAATTGGAACACATCGCCCTGAACGACGAATATTTTGTGAAACGCAAACTGTACCCCAATGTTGATTTTTACAGCGGCATCATTTACCAAGCTATGGGTTTCCCGGTAGATATGTTCCCGGTGCTGTTTGCCATTCCACGCGCCAGCGGCTGGCTTTCGCAATGGCTGGAAATGATAAACGACCCCGAGCAGCGTATTTCGCGCCCGCGGCAACTCTATCTGGGCGAAGGCTACCGCGATTACGTGCCCATTGACCAACGATAGCACAACCGGCGGAAGCAAAGGTGTGTTTGGCATCCGATTTGCGTAAATTCTGAAAAGGTTATTTCGCAATCTTCAATTTTTAGGGAAGGGAGTTTCTATGGCTACCGATTTAATCGGCAAGCAAATACCGGTGCTGGATAAAGGGTACATCCAACTGCTGGATATGATGCCGCACCCCAACACCGGCATCAGCGGCGATTTGGCAATTGTCAACGCCGCGCGCGTGTCGTTTTTGGGTGAAAGTAAAGGCGAGGCGCAAGATAAAAAATTGCTTTTTTACCTGCTGCGCCATCGGCACACCAGCCCGTTCGAGCAAGTGGAATTTAAATTTCGCGTGCGTGCACCGGTGGTCACCTGGTGGCAGTGGGTGCGCCATCGCACATGGAATTTCAACGCGCAATCGGGGCGATATACCCCGTTTCGGGAAAACGATTTTTACGAACCGGACATCTGGCGCAAACAAGCCGCCGACAACAAGCAAGCCAGCGAAGGGGAATTGGACGCGGCGCAAGCGGCAGACCTGTCGAAATTGCTGACCGAACATTACGAGCGCGGTTTCGAGTTGTATCAAAAAGCGTTGGATATGGGTGTGGCGCGTGAGCAGGCGCGGATATTTTTATCCGGTTTTGCGGTATATTATACATGGGTCGCCAAAATTGACGCACACAATTTGATGCACTTTCTTTCGCTGCGCATGCCGAATGACGCGCAATATGAAATTCGGGTGTATGCTCGCGCCATTTTCGACAATTTTTTCAAACCGCTCATGCCGTGGACGGCAGAAGCATTTGAAAAATATGTGCTGAAAAAATAACCTTCACCCCGCCAACTGCCATAACGCCGACATCACCGCCGTGGCTTTGCCCTGCAAAAAAATGTCGGTGAGACGCGGGGTATATGCCGACGGCGCAACATTCACTTCGATGATGGTTGCGCCGTTTTGTTTGGCTTCGTGGGGGATGAGCGATGCCGGGTACACCTCGCCGGTGGTGCCGATGACCAGCCACACATCGGCGGCACGGGTTTCCGCCAGCGATTCTCGCTGTGCCGCCAACGGTATCCCTTCGCCGAAAAAGACAAAATCCGGCTTTAAAATACCGCCGCATACCGAACAGCGCGGCGGCATTTTTTTGAACATTTGCGGTGTATACGGCACTGTTTTGCCGCAGTCAAGGCACGTCAAGCGATGGCTGGTGCCGTGATATTCGGTAACGGTTCGGCTGCCCGCCGCCTGATGCAAGTTATCAATATTTTGGGTGATAACCCGCCCCAGCATGCCCGCCGCTTCCATCTGTGCCAGCGCAATGTGCGCCGCGTTGGGGCGTGCCTGTCCAAAATAATCGTAAAAAATTGCTTTGATAACCTGCCACGCCTCTGCCGGATGCGCCGAAAAATAGTGAATGTCCAGCACGGTGGGGTCATATTTCGACCACAGCCCATCCGCGCCGCGAAACGGCGGAATGCCGCTTTCCACCGAGATGCCCGCGCCGGTGAAAGCAACCACCCGCCGCGCCGATTGTATCGCGGCGGCGGCACGCGCCAGCCGGTCAGTGTCCATTGCTGCCTCCGCGCCGATGAACGGGGTACACCACCGCAATTTCATCGCAGGCGTGGAATTTGGGGCAGAAAACGCAATCTTTCATCACTTTGCGCGGCAATTTTTCTTTTTCGGTCAATTGAAATCCCAGTTTCAGGAAAAAACCCGCCTGCCGGGTGAGCGCAAACACGGTGGGAATGTTCAGCCGCGCCGCATCTTCCAGTAATTGCACCACAATTTTGCGCCCGATACCCTGCCCATGCGCCGCCGGAGACACCACCAACGAGCGCACTTCCGCCAAATCGCCCCACAGAATCAACAGCGACCCCATGCCGACAATTTCGCCGTCCAGTTCCGCCACCACCCATTCGCGGATGGATTGGTAGACATCCGCTTCCAACCGCGGCAAAATTTCCGCTTGCCGGGCATATTCGTTCAGCAGCGGCATCATCGCCGGTACATCGGTCAATCGTGCCCGCCGCACGAGCAGTTTTTGGTTTAATGTTTTAGGTTTCGGATTCAAGGTTCAAAGTTCAAAGTTCAAAGTTCAAGGTTTCAGGTTGCAAGGTTGCAGGTTGTCACGTTTCACGCAATACGTTTCAAGTTTCAAGTCCAAGGTTCAAGGTTTCAAGTTGCA